>SKJG01000038.1 GCA_007116035.1 Thioalkalivibrio sp. | reverse complement strand
TGCGGACGCTACCCGCCGCCCTTGATGACGGTCATCATCTCGCGCATCTCGTCCTGGGCGTCTTCGATGATGGCGAGCTTCCCGAATTCGTTCGGGGGGACCAGCCCCAGCTTGGCGAAGGCCGGGACCTCGTGATAGGAGGGGGCCTCGCTGGCGGACCCAGCCTGGTTCAGATGATAGAGCCGGGCCACGAGCACGATGTCGCAGTAATCGCCCGTGCGCTGCTGATCGCGTCGCCAGTTGCCGGACTCACGCACCACCATGCTGATGTCCGGACCCAGGTTCCAGGAGCCGACCACCAGTTCGCCGACGACCCCTCGCAGTTTTTCGACGATGGCGTCGATTTCGCCATCGCTGATCTCGGGGTGATTCCGACCCAGGTAGTCGAGGACGGGAACCGAACCGACATCATGCAGGAGGCCGGCGAGCAGTGCGTGCTCGGGATCGAAGCCCGTGCAGTGCCGGGCCATCACGAAACTGAGCACCGAAACGTGCACGCTGCGGTCCCCCAGTTCCTGCATCCGCCGGCGCAAAGCGGGTGACTTCGACTGAAACACCTGCTGCATGGCGATGGTGATCGCAAGCCGGCGCGCGGCGGTGAGCCCGAGGCGGACGATGGCATCGCGCACGCTCTTGACCGGATTTCCGCTGCCGTACGCCGCACTGCTGGCGGCGCGGATCAACCCGCCGGTCACCGCCAGGTCCATTCCGACGATGCGCGCGAGGCGGGCGATGTCGACGTCCGGATCCTTCATCGCCGTCTGGATCTTGAGCGCGATCTCGGGCAGCGCGGGCAGGTCGACCTTGCCGCTCGCGCAGGCCTCATACACCTCGGCGAAAAGCGCGCCCTCGGTATCGTCCAGCTCGACGTCCTCGACCTCGTAGCCCGACTGGCTCTGTTGCTGCTGCAGGATCTCGAAAACTCTGCGATCCACCCGAAGGAGACGGACCCCGGTCAGGGCCTCGGCCTGTTCCTTGAAACGGCCCTCGGAGAACAGCGGCTGTCGCGCGCGGGTGCTGCCGGCGGCAACGGTCCGCGTCTCGCCCTCGTCCACCAGGCTGATGCTCCCTTCCAGCAGGTAGATCAGCCAGCGATGTTCCTGCGAGGCGTCCAGTCTCTGCCCGCGACGCAGGTCCGCGAACTGGGATCGCTGCGCGAGCCCCGCGCGCTTTTCCCGGTCCAGTTCCTTCACCGGATGAAGCTCGTCGAGGACCTTGAGATCAGGAACCACCTCAGCCATGTTTGCGCGCCTCCCCCAGTTCGATCATCGCCCATCTCGCGGATCGATTGCGTCGTTGAGTCTGCCGACCGGACCGGAACAGGCCCGGATCGACACCCGGCTTTCGCGCAGGATACCGGGCGAATCGGATAGTAGCCAACGACGGCCCGGAATCGGCGCGATGGTCGAAGTCTAGCCTGATTGGGAGGAAGGCACCGCAGCGGTGCCCCTTCCATACGATTGCCCCTGCCGGCGGAGGATTCCTGCGCATCCGGAAGTGCAGTGCACCGACGGTACAAGTGCTACCGGGGTACCTGCCTCCAGCCGTACAAAGCGGGGACTGATCATCACGCAAGCTCTGCAGGCGGTCCTGTCGTGGACAACGCACTCTCCGCATGAGACTTCCCCGTAGGAGACGAGCCCTCTCGCCGATCTGGCGCCGGACAACCCATCGGCCAGGGGCTGGCCCCCTACATCCGGGACCCTTGAAACAACAGCAATCTGACCACCGGCGGACCCTTCGTGATCATCAGGAAGCAGGGTGGCTGACCCGGTTCACCCGTTGGCGCTGGGCGGCCACCGCCGTCAAAGGCCGAGCCGTTCGGACCAGCCGAAGAGGCGGCCCGAAACCATCGTACGAGAAGCTCCGGCGATATCTTCCCACGCGACTCGCGCCTCGGGTGACAGCAGGCGCCAGACCAACGCCAGCGCCTCCCCGCTGTGTTCGAGGGCCAATTCCCCACCCAGTGTGAATCCCGTTCCATCCGGGGATTCCACCCAGGTCCCGCCCCCCGCAGTCTCGATCGCGTGCAGCATCAACGCGCCCCTGACGCTACCCGAACCCGCGCCGAACTCGAGTGTGCCTCCAAGGACCAGGATCATCCCGGTGAAGTCCAGAGCTTGCTCGAAGTAAAGGTTGCCGGTGACGATCAGGATTCCGGCGCCGGTGACCGGTCCCGACAGGTGCAGATCGGCCCGCCCGCCATCCGTGCCGCGAACGACGCTGACCGTGGGCGCCTCGACCGTGCCGAGGTCCCAGGGCTCGGGGCCGTCCTGGGTGTCGGCCGATTCGGTGATCGCCTCGACCAGCGCCTGCAGCAAGGCCGGCGTCGGGAAATCGCCCTCTGCGCCCGCGGGCTCGACACCGCCGGTCAGCAGGCTCAGTGCCTCGCGTGACAGTGCGGCCCGAACCTGCTCGGCGTCGGCTTCGCTGGCGGTGAGGATGGCTGGCCCCGGTTCGTCGCCGTCACCTCCGGGAACCCGCAGCACGGCGTCCTCCCGGAGAACGAAATCGGCCACGGGGCCGCCCAGGACGATCGGGGCCAGCCCATCCGGCGCCAGAGGCAATGCCCGCCGATAACGCGCGCTGACCTCGCGCACCGTGCCGCTGCCCTCGACCTGCCCCCGGCTCGCGATCAGGACCTCGTCGCCCTCGAAGTGCAGCTCCTGAATCGACCAGGTGATGCCCGTCCGCAGAGCACGGTCCTGCGCATGCAGGGCGGCGATGGCGCCCTCGGGATCGTTCCAGTGGAGTTGGTCATGGCGCTCTTCGCCGCTGGAGTCGTCCCACCAGGCTGCCGCGCGCAACAGCCCAGCTTCCGCCGCCTTGAACGCCTCGGTCACCTGACGCTGGTTTCCGGCGATGCGCTCGTCGACGATGGCCTGGGCCATGCCAGCGATGGC
>SKJG01000178.1 GCA_007116035.1 Thioalkalivibrio sp. | reverse complement strand
TGAAGGACTGGATCGACCGACGCTTCATGACCCGCTTCAACGAACTGCCCGACATGCCGGAGGAAGCCGGACCGCAGCTCGCCTCCGGGGTCGCCGACCACGAGGCGATCCGGGAACTGTCGACGCTGGCGATGCGCTGCGGCGGCTGCGGCGCCAAGGTCGGTAGCACGGTCCTCACCCGCGTGATGCAACGCCTGCCGGTGACCCGGCGCGACGACGTGGTGCTGGGCATCGATGCCCCGGACGACGCGACGGTGCTGTCGGTGCCGCCGGGCCGCCTGTTGGTGCAGAGCGTGGACTACTTCCGGGCCTTCATCGACGACACCTACACCTTCGGGCGCATCGCCGCCAACCATGCCCTGGGCGATCTCTTCGCGATGGGCGCGGAAGCGCAGTCGGCACTGGCCATCGCCACCGTTCCGTATGGCCGGGAGCGGGTGGTCGAGGAATCGCTGTACGAACTCCTCGCCGGGGCGCTGGCGGTCCTGCAGCCGAGCGGTGCGGTGCTGGCCGGCGGACACTCGAGCGAGGGCGCGGAGCTGGCCTTCGGGCTGACCGTCAACGGGCTGGTCGACCCGGACGCGATCTGGCGCAAGGGCGGCATGCGCCCGGGGGATGCCCTGGTACTGACCAAGCCGCTCGGCACCGGTACCCTGTTCGCAGCCGACATGCGGCGCAAGGCCAAGGGCCGCTGGATCGAGGACGCCATTACCTCCATGTGCCTGAGCAACCAGGTCGGCGGGGAGTGCCTGCGCCGATTCCACGCAACGGCCTGCACCGACGTCACCGGATTCGGGCTGCTGGGCCACCTGCTGGAAATGACGCGCGCATCCGAAGTCGATGTGGTGCTCGAGGTGAACGCATTGCCGCTGCTGGATGGGGCCGCCGAGACCGTGGCAGCGGGCATCCTGTCCTCGCTGCAGCCCCAGAACCTGCGCCTGCGCCGGGGTGTGGCCGACCTGGAGCGCGCGGCCCGGCATCCACACTTCCCGCTGCTGTTCGACCCCCAGACCGCCGGCGGGCTGCTGGCCAGCGTCCCCGCCAGTGAGGCGCAGGACTGCGTCGAGGAACTGCAGCGGCTGGGCTATCCGGCGGCGGCCGTGATCGGCCGCGTGGAGGCCCGCAGCGATGCCCCCGAGCCCGTCCGCCTGGTGCTCTGAGGGACCGGCGCACGCAATGATCAGTCCTCCCGGACCAACCAAGGGGCGCGGCGCGGCGAGCAACCGCGACGGACGCTTCGAACCCACACACCGCGAGGCGGTGGACGACGGTTGGCACCGGGACGACGAGGAACTGCCACCGCTGCGCACCACTGTTGGCGTGGACACCGCGCGCAGCGTGATCACCCGCAACGATTCGCCGGATGTCCCGTTCGAGCAATCGATCAACCCCTACCGCGGCTGCGAGCACGGCTGCGCGTACTGCTTCGCACGGCCCAGCCACGCCTACCTCGGCCTGTCCCCCGGCCTGGATTTCGAGACCCGCCTGTTTGCAAAACGCGGCGCGGCGGAACTGCTGCGCAAGGAACTGTCCCGCCGCGGCTATCGCTGCAGCCCGATCGCACTGGGCATCAATACCGATGGCTACCAGCCGGTGGAACGCGAACTGCGGGTGACTCGGGAACTGCTGGAGGTACTGCACGAGACCCGCCACCCGGTCAGCATCGTGACCAAGTCGGCGCTGGTGGAGCGGGATCTGGATCTGCTCTCGGAGATGGGGAGGGAGGGCCTGGCGCACGTGGCAGTGTCGGTCACCACGCTGGACCGAAGCCTCGCACGACGGATGGAGCCCCGCGCCGCCACACCCCAGCGGCGCATCGAGACCCTGCGGCGTCTGAGCGAGGCGGGGGTACCCACGGCGGTGCTCGTCGCCCCGGTGATCCCGGTGCTGACTGACCCGGAACTGGAGGCGATCCTCGAGGCGGCCTCCGCGGCCGGGGCACGGTCTGCCGGCTACGTGATGCTGCGTCTGCCGCACGAACTCGCCGAGCTGTTCCCGGAGTGGCTCGAGGTCCATGAGCCCCTGAAGGCGAGCCGCGTGCTGAACCGGCTGCGGGAGATGCGCGGCGGCGCGCTCTACGACGCCAGCTTCGGCAAGCGCATGACCGGCGAGGGTCCTTACGCCGAGATCATCCAGCGCCGCTTCCGCCTCGCCCGCCAGCGCATCGGCCTGAACAACCGCCTCCCCGATCTGCGCACCGATCTCTTCCGCGCGCCCTCCCCCAACGGCCAGCTATCCCTTCTCTAGCCCACTCGTGTGGAGTGCGGGAGCTGGCTCCCGTTTTCGAGTGCCAGAACAGGCCCACCGTCCAAAGCGGCGGCAAGGCGCCGCACTCCAGGGGCGCTAGTGCGGTGAGCAACAATCCGGGTTGCGACCCCCGACCTGCTGTACTACGATCTGACTACCCAACCATTGAGCCACCGGCGATGCCCGTAGCCACTTCGATCAAACTACCCAGCAAACTGAAGGCCAGAATCCAGCGCCTTGCGGACCAGAGCCACCGTTCCGCCCACAGCGTGATGATCGAAGCCCTGGAACGCGAGGTCGCACGGGAGGAACGCCTGTACGCATTCGTTCAGGAGGCCCTGCGGTCCGACCGCGACATCGAGGAAGGCGGCAGCATCTACCGAGCCGAGGATGTCCACGAGTGGCTGCGACGATTGTCCGATGGTGAGCCCGTGGAGAGGCCGGCGCCTTGGCGCGAGTAGTCTATTCCGATAACGCGCTGGCCAACCTGCAACGCGCCTTCGACTTCCTCCTCGATCAGGATCCCAGCGCCGCGAGGGAAGCTGCGGCAGCGATCTCGGGGGCGATCGAACTGCTTCGAGTGCACCCGTTGATCGGGCGCCCGCTCGAAGGCCCACTGCGGGAACTGGTCATTTCCTTCGGAAAGACGGGCTACGTCGCGCTATACCGCTTCATACCCGAGCGGGACCAGATCCG
>SKJG01000017.1 GCA_007116035.1 Thioalkalivibrio sp. | reverse complement strand
GACATCATGGGCTGCGTGGCCTGCCACAACGCCGGGTCCCTCAGCCGTGACACTGAAAATTTGTTCAATGAAGCCGGCGAGGACGTTTCCGGTGAAGTTCAGGGTAGCGTCGACTTCATGTTCATGGTTCACGCGATCCATAGCATCGGAGATGGCAATCGCGAGCGCTTCGATCGGCGCCGGGATCACGGTTACACGGACCGCAGCCAGGTAAATACGATACTCGCCTGCCAGTCCTGCCACCTGCCTGACACCTATGCCTTCCCGGTCGACAGGGACGCGCGAATCGGTGTCATCGCTGACGGGTTCAAGGATCAATTCGTCGCAAACGGAAGCGGTGTCAACTCCGCCGAGGCGTCGGTCTGCTTCTCCTGCCATGAGAGCGGCGTGGATCTCAACGCCGATCCAATCTAGGCGCTTATGATCACCTTCGGTGACACCATGGCTGGTAGCGGCACCCATGCTGGCCTTCTTGGCGAAGTCAGCGCCTGCACCGGTTGCCATACGCCCAGCAAGTAAATAAATCCCCTCCGTAACTTGCGCGGCCCTTCGGGGCCGCTTTTTTTTCTTGCGGACCGCGGGTATCCGCCTTGATATCTTGTTTCCCCTCCCGCCACGAGAGCCGCATCAAACATTCACATAGCCTACTCTCCAACGAGCGCGCTCCTGCACTTTCCAGGCTCTGGCAATGGACTCCTTTCGCCCAGGGCCAGTCCAAAAGCATCATCGGATCAATCGCTTCAAGCGCCCTTCATGAATACCCAAATAGTCTCTCTTAACATGCTTCTTTACTTCTGGACAGAACGCATTTTACGGGCTATACATCCCGGCTGATACGCAAAACCCTGGGTTCCAAGATGATCCTGAGATATCTGCTGGCAACCATAATTTTGGTTGGGCTTTTACTTCCCGCACACGGATCCGCGACCTTCAGCCCGGCCGATCGGCGTTGTCTCGCGTGTCACGAGGACATTGGAGAGCACATCCAGAACTCGCAGACGGTGCACGCGGAGGCCGGCGTCAGCTGCGTCTCCTGCCACCGGGACGACTTCGCTCGGCGGGCTCCGCACCGGGGCTCGCCGGAGCCGGCGCAGTGCGTGCATTGCCATGAAAGTGCGACCGGCGCCCATGAGACGGATGCGCACACGGCGCCCGATGAAACAGGCCGTCCGGCCGTCGCCTGTGCGGATTGCCACGGAACCCATGACATCCGCTCGGTACAGGATCCGAACTCCCCCAGCTACCACCTCAATGTGTCCCTGACCTGCGCGCGCTGTCATGGCGGCGTGGACCCACACACGGAGGGCGGACGCATCGCACCGCTGGTCGCGGGCGACTTCGCCGATGGCGTCCATGGCCGTGCCTTGCAGGAACGCGGAATGCGCGTCGCGCCCAACTGCTCCACCTGCCACGGCGTGCACGACATGCTGCCCGCGGACCATCCCGAGAGTCCCATCTCCCCGCAGAACATCGACGCCACCTGCGGCAGTTGTCACGAGGGCACGACCAACGCGTTCCGTAGCGGCCAGCATGGTCGGCACCGGCAGGCCGGTGGCACCGAGGCCCCGACCTGCTCGGACTGCCACTCGCCACACCTGACCGTGGCCACCGGAACACCCGAGTGGAAGCTCCAGGGAATCCTGGAATGCGGTACCTGCCACGAGCAGGAGACCCTGACCTATCGCGACACCTTCCACGGCAAGGTCACCTCGCTGGGCTTCGTGCGTGTCGCCAGCTGCGCGGACTGCCACGGTGCCCACGACATCCTGCCCAAGAGCGACCCGCGCTCGCCGATCGCCTCGGACAACCTGATGGAGACCTGCGGCAGCTGCCACAGCAGGCTGAACGAGAACTACGTGCGTTACAACCCGCACGCGGACCACCGGGACCGCGAGGGCGAGCCCCTCCTCTATTGGTCGACCGTGTTCATGCACGGACTCCTGTTCGGCGTCTTCGGAGTGTTCGGGCTGCACACCCTGCTATGGGCATGGCGCGGTTGGCGGAATGCCTTCGCCTCGCGGTTCGGGCGCCGGTCCGGATCAAACGACGACAGCAAGCTGGACTAGGAAGGAGAGTTACACGATGCAGGAAATTACCGACACCGCTTCTCCATCCGCTGATCCGGCGTCCACGGCGGAATCGGCCGCGCCCGGGAAGGGGCGGCAACGACTGTACCGCCGCTTCGGCAAGGCCGAGCGCATCGGACACATCGGACTGGGCATCAGCTTCATCGGCCTCGCGATCACGGGGCTGCCCCTGCTCTACAGTCAGGAGCCCTGGGCCCGCTGGGTCGCGCACAGCATGGGGGGATTCGAGGCCACGGGTTTCCTGCATCGCTTCTTCGCGCTGGTGATGATCGTGCTCTTCGCCTGGCACCTGGCCCGGGTCTTCCGCCGCATCATCGTGGACCGGGACATGGGCATGCTCTGGGGTCCCTACTCCATGGTCCCGCAGCCGCGTGACGCCCGGGACGTCTATCAGAACATCCGATATTTCCTCGGCAAGGGCGAGCCGCCCCGCTTCGAGCGCTATACCTACTGGGAGAAGTTCGATTACTGGGCGGTGTTCTGGGGCATGGCCATCATCGGCGGTTCGGGCCTCATCCTTTGGTTCCCCGAGTTCTTCACCCGCTTCCTGCCCGGCTGGACCCTGAACCTGGCATCGGTCATCCACGGCCTTGAGGCCGTGCTCGCGGTGGGCTTCATCTTCACCATTCACCTGTTCCACAACAATCTGCGCGCGGAGAAATTCCCGATGGACACGGTCATGTTCACCGGATACGTCACCGAGGAGGAGTTGCGCACGGAACGCCCGGATGAGTACGAGAGGCTCCAGCGCGAGGGCAAGCTGAAGGAACTGGAAACGGAGCCGGTCCAGCCCGGACTGGTCAACGCAGGCCGTGCATACGGAGTGGTGGTGAACGCCCTGGGCCTGATCCTGGTCGGCCTGATGCTCTACGCCCTGCTCGG
>SKJG01000024.1 GCA_007116035.1 Thioalkalivibrio sp. | reverse complement strand
GGTGGCGCGGCTGAACCTGCCGAACATGGCCTACGCGCCGGAAGACAAGCTCGAGATCTACGCGCACGCGATGCGCGGCCTGACCACGCTGGAACCCGATCCGGAGCGGCGGCTTGCGTATTCCGGACCAACGTGACCGCTCATTCCGCCGGAACGTGACCGGCTATTCCGGGGCAACGTGACCGGGGGTTCTGTTGGAACGTGACCGATTCCGGGCCTTTGCCCGGAAACCGCGGTCACGTTCCCGGAACGCTGGTCACGATCCCCGGAATCTCATTCAACTCGCTGGATTTCTTTCACTTTTCCCGGCATAACCGCGCCCTTTTATGAACCAGGGGGTGAGCGGTGCCGGCAGCGAGGATTCCAATGAAGAAAATCACCGAGGTATTGCGTCTGAAGTACGCCGGCGGGCTCAGCCACGCCCAGATCGGCCAGGCCTGTTCGATCTCCAAGGGTGCGGTCAGCAAGTACGTGAGTTTGGCCGCCGCCCACGGGCTGACCTGGCCCCTGCCCGCGGACCTGGACGAGGCTGGGCTCGAGGGGCTGCTGTTCCCGCCCGCGGTCAAGCCCGCGGCGTTCGCCGAGCCCGACCACTTCGGCCTCCACCAGGCACTCAAGCGCAAGGGCGTCACCCTGCAACTGCTGTGGAGCGAGTATGCCGCCGTGCACGGCGAGCGGGCGTATCGCTACAGCCAGTTCTGCCATCGCTACCACCAGTGGCGGGCGATGCAGAAGCGCAGCATGCGCCAGCACCACCGTGCGGGCGAGAAGCTGTTCATCGACTACGCGGGGCCCACGGTCGAGGTGATCGACCGCAGCACGGGGGAAGTGCGCCAGGCGCAGGTCTTCGTGGCTGTGCTCGGGGCCTCCAGCTACACCTATGCCGAGGCGACCTGGAGCCAGTCGCTGCCGGACTGGATCGCCGCGCACCAGCGCGCGCTGCGCTTCTTCGGCGGGGTGCCGCAACTGCTGGTGCCGGACAACCTGCGCGCCGCGGTCACCCAGGCTTGCCGTTACGAGCCCGGGATCAACGCCACCTACGCGGAGATGGCCGCGCACTACGGCACCGCGGTGCTGCCCGCGCGGCCATACAAGCCCAAGGACAAGGCCAAGGCCGAGGTCGCTGTGCAGGTGGTCGAACGCTGGATCCTGGCGCGTCTGCGCCATCACACCTTCTTCGCCCTCGCCGAGGTGAACCGCGCCATCGCCGCGTTGCTGCCCGCGCTCAATGAACGTCCCTTCCAGAGGCGTACCGAGAGCCGCAAGGACCTGTTCGAGCAGCTCGACCGTCCCGCCCTCAAGCCCTTGCCGCAGGCCGAGTACGTGTACGCCGAGTGGCGCAAGGCCAAGCCCGGGATCGACTACCATGTCGAGGTCGATCGGCGCTTCTACAGCGTGCCCCACGCCCTGGTGGGCCAGGTGCTGGAGCTGCGCCTGACCGCCACCACGGTCGAGGTCCTGCACAAGGGCCAGCGGGTCGCCACGCATCCCCGTACCGGCCAGGGCCGCTTCTCCACCTGCCTCGAGCACATGCCCAAGTCGCACCAGGCGCACCGCGACTGGTCACCGGGCCGGTTCCTGCGCTGGGCCCAGGACATCGGCCCGTGCACCGCCGAGGTGATCACCCGCCAGCTCGAAGGCCGGCCCCATCCCGAACACGGTTACCGCGCCTGCCTGGGGTTGCTGAACCTCGGTCGCCGGTACAGCCGTCAGCGCCTTGAGAAGGCCTGCCAGCGGGCTCTGGCGGTGCGCACCGTGAACTACCAGAGCATCGCCTCGATCCTCAAGAACGGTCTCGACCAGCAGCCGCTCGACACGGACCGTGATGAGCAACGCGAACTGCCGTTGCACGCCAACGTCCGCGGCGCCGGTTACTACCACTGAGGAGACCCCTATGCTCGCACAACAGACCATCGACCAACTGCGCCAGCTCAACCTCACCGGCATGATCGACGCCCTGCGTCAGCAGCGGGAACAGCCGGTCATCCAGGAACTGGCCTTCGAAGAACGCCTTGCCTTGCTGCTGGAACGGGAGATCCTGCACCGGGAGAACCGCCGCCTGGACCGCCTGCTCAAGGCCGCCCGGCTCCGGGTCCACGCTTGCATCGAGGACATCGACTACCGCCACCCGCGCGGACTGGAAAAACCGCGGATCGCGGCACTGGCGCAACTCGACTGGGTGCGCCAGGCCCACAACCTGTGCCTGACCGGACCTACCGGTTGCGGCAAGACCTGGCTCGCCTGCGCCTTCGGCAACCAGGCCTGCCGGCAGGGGCTCTCGGTGCGCTACCTGCGCCTGCCGGCGCTGTTCGAGCAACTGCGCATCGCCCACGGTGACGGCTCCTACCCGCGCCTGATGCAGCAGTTGCTCAAGACCGAACTGCTGATCCTCGACGACTGGGGCATGCAGAAAATGACGGCCTCTCAGCGTCAGGACCTGATGGAGGTGATCGAGGACCGCCACGGCCGGCGGGCCACCCTGATCGCCAGTCAGTTGCCCACCGAGCACTGGCACGAGTACATCGGCGAAGCCACCCTCGCCGACGCCATCCTCGACCGGCTACTGCACGGCGCGCACCGCATCGCCCTCACCGGGGAATCCATGCGCAAGCGCACCGCCCCGTTGACGGATCATGACCGCTCCAAGTAAAAAACACCCTCCAGCGGGTTACCGATGGGCAAGCCGGTCACGATCAGCGGAATCGGCGGTCACCTTCGCCGGAATGCGCAGAGGCCAACTGTGCGGCATTCCAGGCCTGGCTGCAGGAACACTACACCACGCTCGCGCATTTGACATCGTCCCGCCGGCCCCGCGCGCGCTTCTGAAGATCGTCGAAGCCAATCCCAACGCGCTCGCCACATTGCACGACTGAACCCCCGTAGGACCGAGCCCGCTCGCGAACACTACTCGGGCTTGAAATCGGAAAACGTAGCGATGCCGAAAAATTCCGCTGACGCCAGGAGCGCCTGATCGAGGG
>SKJG01000061.1 GCA_007116035.1 Thioalkalivibrio sp. | reverse complement strand
CCGTCTGCTGGCCGACTCCGAGGCCCTCGGCAAACGGGTCGGATACCGCGGCGCGGGCACCGTCGAATACCTCTACGACGCCGAGACCGTTGCGTTCTATTTCCTGGAGGTGAACACCCGTCTGCAGGTGGAGCACGGCGTCACGGAAGAGGTCACCGGCGTGGATCTCGTCGAGTGGATGCTGCTGGCGGCGGCCGGCGAACTGCCCCCGCTGGAGACCCTGCGTCCGGGACCCGCGCGCGGCCACGCGATCCAAGCGCGGATCTATGCCGAGGATCCCGGCAAACACTTTCAGCCCTGCGCCGGCCTGTTGACCGAGGCCCGGTTCCCGGAAGATGCCCGCGTCGATACCTGGGTCGAGCGCGGCAGCGAGATTTCGGCCTTCTACGACCCGATGATCGCCAAACTGATCGTGCACGCCGACGACCGCGATGCCGCCTGCGCCCGCCTGCAGGCGGCATTGGCGGCCACCGACCTGCAGGGGCTGGAGACCAACCTGCGCTACCTGCGGCAGATCGCCACCGACCCGGTGTTTCGCCGCGGGAAACAGACGACGCGCACGCTGGGGGGGCTCGCGTACCGCGCCGAGAGCATCGATGTGCTCGACCCGGGCACCCAGACCATGCTGCAGGACTGGCCAGGCCGGGTCGGTCATTGGGACATCGGCGTGCCGCCGTCGGGCCCGATGGACAGCCTCGCGTTCCGGCTGGGCAACCGGCTGCTCGGCAACCCCGAGGGTGCCGCTGGGCTCGAGCTGACCGTCACCGGCCCGACCCTGCGTTTCAACAGCGATGCCGCGATCGCGCTGACTGGCGCACGGATGTCGGCACATCTGGACGGCGAGCCCGTCGCCCACTGGACGGCGCTGCCGGTCCGGCGCGGACAGGTGCTGGAACTGGGCAATATCCATGGGGCCGGAGTGCGCAGCTACCTGCTGCTGCGTGGTGGACTCGACGCGCCGGCGGTGATGGGCAGCCGCGCGACCTTCACGCTGGGGCGCATCGGCGGCCACGGAGGTCGGGTGCTCCGGCCCGGCGACGTACTGCACCTGGCCGGTGAGCCTGCCGTCGGCACCGGCGTCCTCGCGCCCGGGGCGGTTCCGGAGTACCGCCACGAATGGCGGCTGCGGACCGTCTACGGCCCGCACGGAGCCCCGGACTTCTTCACCCGGCAGGACATCGAGACCTTCTTCGCCACCGACTGGGAAGTGCATTACAACTCCAGCCGCACCGGCGTGCGCCTGATCGGTCCGCGCCCGCAGTGGGCCCGGTCCGACGGTGGCGAGGCTGGCCTGCATCCCTCGAACATCCACGACAATGCCTATGCGATCGGCACCGTGGACTTCACCGGCGACATGCCGGTGATCCTGGGTCCGGACGGTCCCAGCCTGGGCGGCTTCGTCTGCCCGGCGACGGTGATCGAGGCGGATCTCTGGAAGCTCGGGCAACTGCGGCCCGGTGACACTCTGCGCTTCGAGGCGGTGGATCTGGCCACGGCGCGCCGGCTCGCCGGGGATGTGGACGCGGCGGTGGAGAACCTCGCCGCGCTGCCCGAGGCCGGCATCGTGTCCGTGACGCCGGTTGAGATCGCGGCCAACAGCCCAGTGCTGCGCGAGCTCCCGGCAGACGGAGGGCTGCAGGACGGACGTGGAGGCGATGGCCTGGACGCGCCCCTGCCGACGGAGGGGTGGGCGACGCTGCGCGCCCGCGGGAATGTCCCCGGGGGCGGCGGCCGAATCCTGGCACCCGTAGGGCACCCGGTCGGAGTGACCTACCGGCCCGCCGGCGACCGTTACCTGCTGGTCGAGTACGGTCCGATGGTGCTGGACCTCGCGCTGCGTTTCCGGGTGCAGGCGCTGCTCGACTGGCTGACCGAGCAGCGGATCCCGGGCATTCGGGAAATGACCCCCGGCGTGCGCAGCCTGCAGCTCCACTACGAGCCCCGGCAACTCCCGGTGGGGCGCCTGCTGGAACGGCTGGAGCAGGCCGAGGCGGAACTGCTGGACTTGTCCGAGGCGGAGATGCCCTCGCGCATCGTCCACCTGCCGCTGGCCTGGGACGACAGCGAGACCCAGCTGGCGACGCGCAAGTACATGCAGTCGGTGCGCCCCGACGCGCCCTGGTGCCCGCGCAACATCGAGTTCATCCGGCGCATCAACGGACTGGACAGCGAGGCGGAGGTCAAGCGCATTGTCTACGACGCCTCCTACCTGGTGATGGGCCTGGGCGACGTGTACCTGTCCGCGCCGGTGGCCACGCCGGTGGACCCGCGCCACCGACTGGTCACGACCAAGTACAACCCCGCGCGTACCTGGACCCCAGAGAACGCAGTCGGCATCGGCGGCGCCTACATGTGCATCTATGGGATGGAGGGGCCGGGCGGCTACCAGTTCGTCGGGCGCACGCTGCCGATCTGGAACCGCTACAAGACGACCCCGGAGTTCGAACAGCCCTGGCTGCTGCGTTTCTTCGACCAGATTCGCTTCCACGAGGTCTCCGAGCCCGAGCTTCTGGACATGCGCGAGGCCTTCCCCCGCGGCGGGCTGCGCCTGGAGATCGAGGAAACGCGTTTCTCGCTGGCCGGGTACAACCGCTTCCTGAGCGAGAACCGGGAGAGTATCGAAGCCTTTCAGCAAACCCAGCGTTCCGCTTTCGAGGCGGAGCGCCAGCGCTGGGTCGAGGCCGGTCAGGCCGAGTACGTGGCCGAGCCCGACGCGCCCGCTGCGGGTTCCAATGGCCTCGAACTGGCCGAGGGCGAGCAGGCGGTCACCGGCCACGTGGCCGGCAGCCTCTGGGCACTGGAGGTGCACGAGGGCGACCGCGTGCAGGCCGGGCAGACGCTGCTGGTGCTGGAGTCGATGAAGATGGAGATCCCGGTGACCGCCCGCGCCGCGTGCACCGTGGTCCGGGTGTTGTGCCGGGAAGGGGCGTCGGTGACGCCTGGGCAGGTACTGCTGGTGATCCGGGTGGGTGGATAGTGGGTTGGGGGTTGGGG
>SKJG01000160.1 GCA_007116035.1 Thioalkalivibrio sp. | reverse complement strand
TCCAGGAACCCCGGTGGGCCGTAGAGGCGCAGGCGCTTGGCTCTTCCCAGCATCAGGCGCAAAACGCGGTCGAAACCGATGAAGTGATCCATGTGCGCGTGAGAAACGAAGATGTCGGTCAACCGCAGCACGTGGCGGGGCGCCAGCGTCGTGATGTCGCCGAGGTCGAACAGCAGCGCCCGGCGGCGGAACTCGAAATCGACGTAAAGTGCCGGGTCCCCGCTCGCCCCGTTGACCAGCCGCGTCTGGAACAGGGGTCTCATCGGTTCCGCCGTCCACCATGGCCGGGAACAGGTGGAAGCCGCACCATGCCCCCGGCAGACAGCCATGAAGTCATCGCACCGGATTGCAACCGCGCGCCGCCCACGACCATCGCTCCGTCCAATCCGATCATACCGCCGCCTCGGCCAGCCCCGAACTCCGTACAGATTAACCGCTCCCGCTTTTCTCCGGGGCCGGACCAAGGCAACCCATTGAAAAAAAACAATAGACGCAAATTCCAGGGCGATTGCAGCCTTAGAAGCCCGATTTTCGCCCCAAAAATGGCTCATTAAGGGCTGAAACACCGTCAGACCAGCCCACGAACCCGCTGCGCCATCTGCCGCTGAGCCCCGAACGCTTAGACGGCCAATTTTCAGCAGAAAAAGGGGGGCAATAACGCCGTTTTAGGACAAAAAATTCGGTCTTTTTTCTTTGCGATCAAGACGTTGCCTTGGTCCGACCCCGATGATCTGGCCCGATGATCCCGACGATCCCCTGGGTTACCGGCAGCCGGGAGTCCGGGGCGCGCAGACGCGGGGTCGGTTTTACCCCCGAACTGTCTCAATCCCGCGCGGTCTGCGCGGTAACCAGGCTACCCCACCGGGCAAGATCGTTGCCGTGTGATAGGGTAGAAGAGGCCGGGCCAGACCGGGGCGGATGGCGGGCTTTCGAGGAACAACCGAGGACTTTGTCGACGTGATTCGAGCAGAGAATGTCAGCAAGATATTCGGCTCAGACCCGGAGTCGGCGCTACCGCTGCTGAAGCAGGGCAAGAGCAAGGACGAGATCCGAGAGGAGACCGGCCAGACGGTCGGCGTAAACAATGCGAGCTTCGACATCGAACCGGGCGAAGTCTTCGCGATCATGGGATTGTCCGGGTGCGGCAAGTCGACGCTGATACGATGCGTCAATCGCATCATCGACCCCACGGCCGGGAGCATCTTCTTCAAGGATCCGGAGCACGGCGAGCAGGACATCACTACGCTGAACGCGGAGCAACTGCGGATCCTGCGCAAGCGGCACATGAGCATGGTGTTCCAGCATTTCGCCTTGTTCCCCCACCGCACGGTACTGTCCAACGCCAGCTACGGGCTGGAGATTCAGGGGCGGTCCAACGACGAGCGCGAGCTTCGTGGCCAACAAGTGCTCGACATGGTCGGGCTCGGCCAATGGGGACACGCCTATCCTTCAGAACTCTCGGGCGGCATGCAGCAACGGGTCGGGCTTGCACGGGCGCTGGCGACGGAAGCCGAAGTGCTGCTGATGGACGAGCCCTTCTCGGCGCTGGATCCGTTGATCAAGGTCGACATGCAGCAGGAACTGAAAAAGATCCAGCGGGAACTGCAACGCACCGTGCTGTTCATCACGCACGATCTGGACGAGGCCATGCGCATCGGCGACCACATCGCCATCATGGAAGAGGGCAGGATCGTGCAGATTGGAAGCCCGGAACAGATCCTCGTCAACCCGCGCACCGATTACGTGGCCAAGTTCGTGGAACACGCCGACCCGACCGGGGTGATCACGGCCGGAACGATCGCCCTCCCCTTCGAAAGTGACGCCTTCGAGTCATCGGGTGAACGGGATGGCATCCGCTATTCGCACCACCGGGATCATCCGCAGATCCGTTACGGTCGGGACCGCGATGGACGCCTGCGCGGAGTCACGATCGACGACCGGGAAGTTCCCATGCAGCAACTGGAACAGGTCCTGGACGCCGCCGAGGGCGCCGAGGTCTCGAGGCTGCGGGACGAGGTGGCCATTACCTGTTCCGAAGAGACAGTGCTACGCCGGGTCCTGCGCGGCCGTCTGCATTCGACCCTGCCGGTGATCGTCACCACCGGCGACGGCCGCGCGCGGGGACTGATCGACGACCCCGAACTGATCAACGGCATCCTGGAAAAACGGGGCCACACCGCATAGCGGCCCGAGCAACGGGCTGCTCCGTGCTGCGTGCAGATCGGCGCCAACCCGGAGAGCAGTTTTGGCACACCGCCTGGTGAAAACACCGTTGAAAACACGGCATCCACGATCGAGAACAAGGTAGCGAAAGCATGGGCGAATCACTGGAGTTCCTCCGAACCCTGATGAACGATCCTTTCGGTTTTCTGGACATTCCCGTGCGCCAGATCATTACCGACATCGTCAACTGGATCGTCGCTAACTTCCGAGACTTTTCACGCACCTATATCAGCCCGCCGGTCCGCGGCGTAATGAACAGCGTCCAGTGGGCGCTGAGTTCGATTCCGCCCGGCATCTTCCTGATTGGCATCTTTCTGCTCGGTTGGTGGGCCGCCTCCTGGCGTATCGCGGTCTTTTCCATTGTCTCCTTCGCACTGATCGGTTTCATGGGCGTGTGGGATCAAATGATCATCACGCTT
Source organism: Thioalkalivibrio sp. (assembly GCA_007116035.1). GTDB lineage: Bacteria > Pseudomonadota > Gammaproteobacteria > Ectothiorhodospirales > Ectothiorhodospiraceae > Thioalkalivibrio. The sequence goes on along the minus strand of SKJG01000160.1, from coordinate 8,534 downwards.
TCGCTGGTCGTGACCGCCGTCTTTTTCTGCATTCTGTTCGGTCTTCCCCTGGGCATCCTCAGTTCGCGCAGCGACCGGTTCTACGCCATTCTCAGGCCGATCCTGGACATCATGCAGACCACGCCCCCGTTCGTTTACCTGGTGCCGGCCGTCATGCTGTTCAGCATCGGGAACGTGCCGGGCCTGATCGCGACGATCGTGTTCGCCATGCCGCCGGTCATCCGCCTGACCAACCTCGGCATTCGGCAGGTGAACAGCGAGTTCATCGAGGCGGCCGTGGCCTTCGGTTCGAGCCGGCGCCAGATTCTGTGGAAGGTGCAGTTCCCGCTGGCACTGCCCACCATCATGGCGGGGCTCAACCAGACCATCATGCTGTCGCTGTCGATGGTCGTGATCGCAGCCATCATCGGCGCCGGCGGACTGGGGCTGGAGGTTTATGCGGGCCTGGAGCGCCTGAACATCGGTCAGGCCTTTGTGGGTGGGATCGGCATCGTTCTGCTAGCCATGGTCCTCGACCGCCTGACCCAGGGCCTGGGTGAAAAGGCCCCGGGCGTGCGGCACAAGGCGGACTGATGGACGAGTCGGGACGTCCGGTGCCCACGAAGCAGAATCGGGCGCGCAAGCGCAGGGCGGACACCTGCAGGATCGTGGGTCTCCCGGAACCTGGCCCCACGCAGCGCCTACGGTTCAGGCGAAGCGATTGGGTACGAGACTTTTCGTATGGCCCACCACCCGGGGCCATCTTTTCAGAAACCAACAGGCAAACGAGGAGGTGATCGACACCGCTGAATACACCAGGAGAGATCGCACCGGACGGTTGGTGCGTAGAACACCTCCCGCGACCATACAGCGGAAATCGCATGATCAAACCACACGAGAGGATAGAAACATGACAGGAATCGCAAACCATCCCGGCAAGAAGCTGAAGACACTCGCCCTGACGTCCGCCATCGCGCTCGGCCTGGCCGCGGCCTCGGGCGCCCTCCATGCCGAGGAGCAACCGGGCGCCGGAGTCACCGTGCAGCCCGCCGTCGCAAGCTGGACCTCGGCCGTACCGGTCAGCTGGGTCTTCGTGGAGCTGCTCGAAGAGCTCGGGTACAACGTGCAGAACCCCATTTCGCTATCCAACCCGGTGGCCTATCTGGCCATTTCCGAGGGTGACGCCCACTACTGGCCCAACGGCTGGTTCCCCCTGCACGAGCCGCAGCTGCCGGACAATTTCCATGACGTCGGCACCATCTTTGATCCGCTCTGCCCGGCTTGCGGCATCCAGGGTTACCTGGCCGACGCCGCGTCGGTGGAACGCTACGGGATCACCAATATCACGGACTTCCAGCAAGATGAAGTACGCGCCGCCTTCGACGCGACAGGTGACGGCAAGGCGGACCTGTTCGGTTGCCCGCCCGGCTGGGGCTGCCACGAAGGGATCAATGCCATGTTCGAAAAGTTCGAACTGGATGACTACATGAACCACGTGGACGCAGGGTATGCCGCGAATTTCGCCGAGGCCCTCTCGCGTATCCAGGCCGGCGATTCCGCCCTGTACTACACTTGGGGTCCGAGCGCCTGGTTGCTTGCGCTGACTCCCGGTGAGGACGTCATGTGGATCAATGCCCCGGGCATCGTCGAAGACGAGGCCGAGCGTGCCGAAGGCGTTCCCGGTGCGGTGACCGACCCGATCGAAATGGGCTTCGTGGCCGCGGACATTCAGGTCGTCGCCAACAACGACTTCCTGGCGGACAACCCGGCAGCGGCCGAACTCTTCCGCCAGGTGTCACTGCCCATCGAGTGGATCAGCGAAGTCGACGCAGCCATGGGTGAGCAGGATCTGTCCGATCCGATGGTGCGCCCACTGGTCCAGGAATGGATCGCGGCGAATCGCGACACCGTGGACGGCTGGCTCGAAGCCGCCAGGGCCGCCGCACAATAAGCCCCACCCGACCCCCGGCCACCAAACCCATAACCGGGGGTCGGACCAGGGCAAGCCATTGAAAAAAATGGAAATTGGTGTGAAAAAACAGGGTTATTTTAGCCTTAGAGGCCCGATTTTCACCCCAAAAATGGCGCATCAAGGGCGGGAACGGTATCAGACCCGCCCGCTATCCCGCTTCGCCTGCTTCCACCGAATACCGGACGCTTAGGCGCCCAATTTTCGGCCGGAAAAGGTGCCAATAACGCCGTTTTGAGGCGAAAATTGCGGTTGATTTTCTTTACAATCCGCACCTTACCTTGGTCCGACCCCGGAAGGCCGGACTATCCTTCTCCGCCCTGAACGGCGGGGCTTGCCGCGCACTGGGTCACCCGGCGGCGCGATTACCGCCGGGGCCGCCGGATGTGGGCGGAATCCATACATTTCGAAAGGGCTGATGGGCGCGCTGGGGAATGTCGGACGAGAACTGGAGTTCGATACCGCTCCCGGTGCGAATCCCGGTGATCTGCCCCCGCTGCACACGATGGAGCCGAGCCACCTCACTGCAGGCACGGACGAAGCCGGATGGGGGGTCGCCGCGCCGCGTTCTGGCCACGCCATCCCGAAGTTCCACCACGAAACGCACCCTGGTCTGTCGTACGAAGATCACGAGCAGCAGCACCATGGCGGCGGAAATACCAAGGACGGTGAAAAGCGCCGTCATCTGAGGGTCACCTCGGTTCTTGTTCCAGCCCGTCTACTTACGCGTCCCGGTCGAGCGACACAAGCCCCGCCGGAGATCGCTCCTACCCCAACACCCAACCGTAGAAGCGGCTTCCAGCCGCGATCGCCCCAAACCCCGATCGCGACCAGAGGTCGCTCCTACCCCAGCACCCAGCCGTAGGAGCGCCTTCCAGCCGCGATCCGCCCAAACCCCGATCGCTGCCTGCCCGGCAAAGCGCGGGACAAGGAGAACGGATTGCGCATCGAGCCGGGATCCATTAGAAACGACCCCTGGCAACGCACGAAAGGGGCGCCGAGATCCGAATTCAACGCTGTGCGAGGATCGCTACCTGTATCCCTGCCGGCGAGCGCCCCGGCCGGCGTGTGCTGCTGGCGTTCACCGTGGCTACCGCGTTGACGCTTGCAGGCTGCGGTCCGGAGGTCGAGCGGGGCGAAGGCGCCCCCGACGCCGATGTACACCGGCTGGAGATCTGGGCCCACGCCGGTCGCGAGGAGGAACGGCGAACGCTGGAGGCGCAGATCGACCGCTTCCGGGCCGAACGATCCGAAGTCCGCATCGACCTGACCTGGATCCCCGAGGGCTCCTACAACGGGCAGGTGCAGGCCGCAGCGCTCGCCGGGCGTCTGCCCGACCTGCTCGAATTCGACGGCCCCTATCTCTACAGCTACGCCTGGCAGGGGCACCTGCGCCCGCTGGACGACCTGCTTCCCGAGGAGATACACGCCGACCTGCTGCCCTCGATTCTCGCGCAGGGCCGCTATCGCGATCACCTGTACGGGCTGGGCACCTTCGACTCCGGCCTGGGCCTGTGGGCGAACCGCGCCCGCCTGGAGGCAGCGAATGCCCGCATCCCGGGGGGTCCCGATGATGCCTGGGACGCAGAGGAATTCAGCGATCTGCTCGAGCGATTGGCGCAGGACGATCCCGACGGGCAGGTCCTGGACCTGAAACTCAACTACACCGGCGAGTGGTTCAGCTATGCCTTCGCGCCACTGCTGCAGTCGGCCGGCGGCGACCTGGTGGACCGGGAGCCCGAGGGCGTGGCCAGCGGCACCCTGGATGGTCCGGAGTCCGTGGCGGCGATGACGGCGGTGCAGTCCTGGATCCGGCAGGGCCGGGTCGATCCGAACCTCGACGACGCCGCCTTCGCGCGCGGCCGGGTACCGCTGGCCTGGGGCGGGCACTGGAACTACCCCGGCTATCGCGCAGCGCTGGGCGAAGACCTGCTGTTGCTGCCGCTGCCGCGCATGGACGAGACGATGGTCACCGGTCAGGGGTCCTGGCAGTGGGGCGTCACCCGCAGGGCCCGGGATCCGGAACTGGCGATGGACTTTCTTGCCTTTCTGCTGCGCCCCGAAGAGGTGCTGGCAATGAGCGAAGCGAACGGCGGCGTGCCCGCAACCCGCGCCGCGGTAGCCCGATCCGAAGCCTACGGCGCCGAAGGCCCGCTGCACCTGTTCGCGCGGCAACTCGAGGAGGGCTACGCACGCCCGCGCCCGCGGACGCCGGCGTATCCGGTGATCAGCGACGCCTTCGACCGCGCGTTCCAGGACATCCGGCACGGCACTGATCCCGCCGCGGCCCTGAGCGCGGCCGCACGCCGCATCGATCGGGAACTGCGGGAAAACCACCACTACCCCGAGATCACGGGCGAACGCGGCGAACGCGGCGAACGTGGGGACACCCACAAAGCCACACGCGATCAGCACCAAAACCGCGCCGTTGGTCAGATTGGCGTTGATGCAAAGGAAGCCCCTGTGGGAGGCCAACCTCTGGGCGAAGGGTTGCCGCCGTTCGGTCGCCGAGAGGGCTCGCCTCCCACAAGCGACGGCCATGCGGGATGAGGGCATTGTGCGTGAGCGGATTCCCCGGGGAGCGCCCGTGAACCGGCCGATGCGCTATTCCCAGGCCCCAGCCGCCTGGCTGCTGATGACGCCGGCCCTCGCCGGGCTGCTGCTGTTCCTGCTGTTGCCCTTCGGGCTGGCGGTGGTCCTGTCGTTCAGCAACCTGCGCATGGGCTCGCCGCTGCCACTGGAGTTCGTAGGGCTTGCGAACTACACGCTGGCCTTCACCGACACGGGGCTCACGCGCGCGCTGCTGAACAACCTGCTGTTCGCCCTGGTCGTGGTGCCCGTGCAGACGGCGCTGGGGTTGGCCCTGGCCCTGCTGCTGAACCGCCCGCTGGCTGGGCGCGCGGTGTTCCGGACACTGTTCTTCCTGCCGGTGGTCTTCCCGCTGTCTCTGGTCGCGGTGGTGTGGGTGCTGATCTTCGCACCCGGACCCGACGGGCTCCTGAACGCCGCACTGGGGCTGCTGACCTTCGGCGGCTGGGAACCCCGCGACTTCCTGAACGATCCGTTCTGGGCGCTGCCGGCGGTGATGCTGACCTCCATCTGGCAGGGCGTCGGTTTCCAGATGGTCGTGCTGCTGGCCGGCCTGCAGGCGATTCCGCGCCAGCTCTACGAGGCCGCGGCGGTGGACGGCGCCAGCCGCTGGCGGCAATTCCTGCACGTGACCCTGCCGGGGCTGCGCAACCCACTGATTTTCGTGGTGATCGTGACCACGATCCTGTCGTTTCGCGTGTTCGACCAGGTGCGGATCATGACCCGTGGCGGGCCGCAGGACGCGTCGAACACGGTAATCCACGAGATGGTGCGCACCGCCTTCGACCAGGGGCACGTCGCCATGGGCGCGGCGATGAGCGTCGTCTTCTTCCTGGTGATCCTGGGTATCGCGCTGGTCCAGCGCCGGCTGCTGCGCCAGCGGGGCGAGGTCTCGTGAACCGCTGGCCACGACTGCGCGCCGCCCTCGCCTACGCGCTGCTGCTGGCCTTCACGCTGCTGTTCGTGGCGCCGGTGCTGTTCATGCTGGTCGGCAGCCTGAAGCCGGATGAACTGGTGCTCGCCGAGGCCGGCACCCTGCGCGCCTTCTTCCCGGACACGATCAGCCTGGACAACTACCGCGCGGTGTTCGAGCGCGTGCCGTTCGGCCTGTACCTGGCCAGTTCGCTGATCATCAACGGACTCATCGTCGGCCTGGGGCTGCTGGTGAACGCCTTCGCCGGCTACGCGCTGGCGCGGCTGCGCTGGTGGGGCCGCGAGGCGATGCTGGCGCTGGTGCTGGCGGTGCTGGTGATCCCCTTCGAGGCCATCGCGATCCCGCTGTTCTACCAGCTCTCCTGGATCGGCTGGCGCGACGACTGGCTGGTGCAGGCGATTCCCTTCGTGGCCAACCCGCTGGCGATCTTCCTGTTCTACAGCTTTTTCCTCGGGCTGCCGCGCGAACTGGAAGAGGCGGCGCGGGTCGACGGCGCGGGGGTCCTGCGTACCTTCTTCGTGATCGTGGTGCCGAACGCCAAGGCCGCCTTCGCCAGCGTGGCGATCGTGCTGTTCCTGTTCCACTGGGGCATGTACCTGTGGCCGCTGCTGATGACCACCTCCGAGGCCGTGCGGCCGCTGCCGCTGGGGATCGCGAACTTCCACACCCTGCCGCCGCTGCAGTGGGGCGATATCATGGCCTTCGGGGTGCTGATGGTCTTGCCGGTGCTGATCCTGTTCGTCGTGTTCCAGCGCTGGTTCGTGCGCGGCGTCGCGTCCACGGGCATCAAGGGCTGAACCTGTCGCGCGACCGAGAGCGAAACGGAGCGGTTCATGGCAGAAGTCGAATTCGAGCAGGTGCGCAAGGCCTTCGGCGGGCACACGGTGATCCCGGCGCTGGATCTGCAGGTGCGCGACGGCGAGCTGCTGGTGCTGCTCGGACCGTCGGGCTGCGGCAAATCGACGCTGCTGCGACTGCTCGCGGGCCTGGAGGCGGCGACCGGCGGCGAGATCCGCATCGGCGGCCGTGCAGTCAACGGGCTGGGGCCGCGCGAGCGCAACATCGCGATGGTGTTCCAGAACTATGCCCTGTACCCGCACAAGACGGTACGCGGCAACCTGGAGTTTCCGCTGCGCATGCGCGGGCTGCGCCGGAGCGAGCGCGAACGACGGGTGGCGGAAGCGGCGCGTGCGCTGGGCCTCGACGCGGTGCTCGACAAGCGCCCGGCGGAACTCTCGGGCGGACAGCGGCAGCGGGTCGCAATGGGGCGCGCCATCGTGCGCGAGCCGGACGTCTTCCTGATGGACGAACCCCTTTCCAACCTCGATGCCCGCCTGCGGGTGCAGATCCGGGCCGAGATCGGCGACCTGCAGCGGCGCATCGGCGTCACGACTTTGTACGTGACCCACGACCAGGTCGAGGCGATGACGCTCGGCGACCGTGTCGCGGTGATGCGCGACGGGGTGATCCAGCAGATCGGGCCACCTGCCGCTCTCTACGAACATCCTGCAAACCTCTTCGTTGCCGGCTTTCTCGGCAGCCCGGCGATGAATCTGTTCGAACTGGCGTTCGAGCAACGCAACGGCGCGCGTTGGATGCAGCTGGGTGGCGACTGGATTCGGCTCCCCGAAGGCGTTCCCCAGCAAAGCCGGTTCGCGGGGCTGCGGCCAGAGGCCTTCGCGGCTGGCGCGGCGGACGATGAGGGCAGGATCACGCTGCGCGGCGAGGTAAAGGCGGTGGAATCACTCGGCCATGAACGCATCGTGTACCTGCGCACCGAAGGCCGGATGGTCGAGCCCGTACCCGGCGGCATCGGCACCAGCGAAGGACTTCTGGCCGCGCGCCTGACCGACGGTGCAAGGCCGTCCCTGGGAGAGACGCTCGCCCTGCGCGCGAATGCCGGGAACATCCACTGGTTCGCGGAAGACGGAACGGCGGCCGAAGGGGTTGACCCGTAGGGTATGCGGGAGATTCGTTGCCATCAGAGCAGATAGCACTGTGTCCCGGACCTGCCGAAGGACACCCGGACATCATGCCCTGGCGTTCCCTCCTTCGACAGGCCGGGATCCATACAACTACTGGGCCAAGCCTTTTCCAAAAGCCCTCGGCCCAAAACTGAAGTATCGCCGTTTATCGGTCGATATCATCATCGTCGTCAGAAAGTGCAACAATCTCGATGGGGATCCGATCCTTCTTGGCCCACTTGATCGAAAGCCAAACCTGATCTTTCTCCGCGCTACGAATATGAAGACGTGCAACATCCCCAATGCGAAGACTTTCCCCAACAACACAGTTAAAAGTGCACATGACTGCATCTCCTTTGCTTTGGTAGCTGAACTTCCTAATGGCTATTGTTGAACTGCTTCCGCACAACGAAAGCGTGACGAAGAATGCCAACCACACTTTTTACAGTCAATCTCATTCCCCCTCGTAACCGCTTCCCATGCAGCAGCATGCCCACGCAAACCCAAATACCATAAGCCATTGAAAAATTGCGCATAAATCACTACTTCCCCAGAAATCCCCGGGGTCGGACCAAGCCAACTTCTTGAAAAACCCCAAGAAATAAACGAAAATTTGGAACGATTTTGGCCTTATCGGGCCATTTTCCCCCAAAAAAACACCGCTCCAAGGAGGGAGCCATGCCGCGCGCGAACCGTCATTTCCTGTCCAGCCACGTCTGGCACATCACCCACCGCTGCCACGAACGCGAGTTCCTGCTCCGCTTCGCCCGCGACCGGCGCTTCTGGCGCCGCCGGCTTTACGAGGCCCGCAAACGCCATGGCCTCTGCGTGCTGAACTCCATCGCTACCCGCAACCACGTGCATCTGCTGGTCCGCGACCGCGGACAGGGCGAGATCGCCCGGTCCATGCAACTGATCGCTGGCCGTACCGGCCAGGCCTACAACCGTCGCAAGAACCGCAAGGGCGCGTTCTGGGAGGACCGCTACCACGCAACGGCGGTGGAGACCGGCGAACATCTCGCTCGCTGTCTCGTGTACATCGATGCGAATACTCCCCTCATCATGCTGCGCATGGATAAGGGGCTTCACCAGAATTGCG
>SKJG01000058.1 GCA_007116035.1 Thioalkalivibrio sp. | reverse complement strand
TTCAGTTCCTCCCGGTAACGAGCGATCGGGTGCCCCGTCAGGTAGAGCCCGAGCGTCTCCTTTTCGCCCCGCAGTCGGTCTTCGTCGTCCATTTCCGGGAGGGTCGCGAGTTCCGGCAATACCGCACTGGCCGGCTCCCCGAAGAGATCCACCACACCCAGCGCGGCATTGCGCCCGGCCTGCTCCGCTGCTCCGATCGCCAGCGGCATGGCGGCCAGCAGCGTGGCCCGGTTGGCGCCAATGCCGTCCATCGCCCCGGCACGGATCAGCGTCTCCAGGACCCGCTTGTTCAGCTTGCCCAGGTCCACCCGCTGGCAGAGATCCACCAGGCTGTGGAAGTCCGGCCCGCCATCGCGCGCGCGAAGCAGGGTATCGATCGCGGACTCCCCGACCCCTTTGATTGCCCCGAGGCCGTAGACGATGGTCTGTGCATCCACTGCCGCGAAGCGATAGGCCGAACGGTTCACGTCCGGGGGCACGACGCGCAGCCCAAGGCTGCGGCATTCCTCGATCAGGCCGACCACCTTGTCGGTGTTGTCCATGTCCGCGGACAGCACCGCCGCCATGAACGGGGCCGGGTGATGCGCCTTGAGCCAGGCGGTCTGGTAGGCGAGCAGCGCGTACGCCGCCGAGTGCGACTTGTTGAACCCGTAGCCGGCGAACTTCTCCATCAGGTCGAAGATGTAGGTCGCGGTCTGCTCGGCCACGCCGCGGGCCAGCGCTCCCTGGACGAAGATCTCGCGCTGCTTGGCCATTTCCTCGGGCTTCTTCTTGCCCATCGCACGGCGGAGCAGGTCTGCGCCGCCGAGGGTGTAGCTCGCCAGCACCTGCGCGATCTGCATCACCTGCTCCTGGTACAGGATCACGCCGTAGGTGGGCTTCAGGATCGGCTCCAGGTCCGGGTGCGGATACTCGACCCGGGCCCGGCCGTGCTTGCGGTCGATGAAGTCGTCCACCATCCCCGACTGCAGCGGGCCCGGCCGGTACAGCGCGACCAGGGCGATAATGTCCTCGAAGCTGTCCGGCTGCAGCCGCCGGATCAGGTCCTTCATGCCGCCCGACTCGAGCTGGAAGACGGCGGTGGTCTGGTGCGCCTGCAGCAGGCGGAAGGCCGCCGGATCGTCCAGCGGAATGCTGTCCAGATCCACGGGCTCGGCACCGGGCAGCTGCCGGATCGCCTCCAGCGCCCAGTCGATGATCGTCAGCGTGCGCAGGCCGAGGAAGTCGAACTTCACCAGACCAACGGCCTCGACGTCGTCCTTGTCGAAGTGGGTCACCAGGGAGCCGCCGCCGGGTTCGCAGTACAGCGGCGAGAAATCGGTCAGCGCCGAGGGCGCGATCACGACCCCGCCCGCGTGCTTGCCGGCGTTGCGGGTCAGGCCCTCGAGCTTCAGCGCCAGGTCCAGAATGCCGCGCACCTCCTCGTCCTCGTCGTACTGGGCCTTCAGGTCCTCGCTCTCTTCGAGCGCCCGGGTGAGCGTCATCCCCAGTTCGAACGGGATCAGCTTGGCAATGCGGTCGACGAAGCCGTAGCCGTGACCCAGCACGCGGCCGCAGTCCCGGACGACCGCCTTGGCCGCCATGGTCCCGTGGGTGATGATCTGCGAAACCCTGTCGCGGCCGTAACGGTCGGCGACGTAATCGATCACGCGGTCGCGGCGATCCATACAGAAGTCGATGTCGAAGTCCGGCATCGAGACGCGTTCTGGATTAAGAAAGCGCTCGAAGAGAAGATCGTAACGCAATGGATCCAAGTCGGTTATTCCCAGCGCATAGGCCACCAGGGATCCCGCTCCGGAACCGCGCCCCGGCCCCACCGGAATCCGGTTCTCGCGCGCCCAGCGGATGAAGTCGGCGACGATCAGGAAATACCCGGGGAAGCCCATCTGGCAGATCACGTCGAGTTCGCGCTCGAGCCGCGCCGTGTAGGCGGACTCCTCCGCGAAACGCTGCCGCTCCAGGCGCGCGCGCAGCCCATCGTGCGCAGTCAGGCGCAGATGATCCTCCACCGAGCGCCCGTTGGGCACCGGGAATTCGGGCAGCACCGAATGCCCCAGCGACAGGCGTACGCTGCAGCGCCGGGCAATCGCCACCGTGTTCGCCAGGGCCTCCGGGATGTCGGCGAAGAGTTCTGCCATCTCCTCGGGGCTGCGCAGGTGCTGCTGGTCGCTATAGCGGCGGACGCGGCGCGGATCGGCGAGCACAACCCCGTCATGGATGCAGACCCGGGCCTCGTGCGCCTCGAAATCGGTCGCGGCCAGGAAGCGAACGTCGTTGGTGGCGACCACCGGGAGACCGAAGGCCTCCGCCGCCGCCAGGGCGGTGGCGATCCAGGCGTCTTCGCCCGGGCGCCCGGTTCGGGTGAGTTCGAGGTAGAAGCGTTCGGGGAACAAGGCCCGCCAGGGTCCCAGGACCTCCTCGGTCAGCGCGACCGGGCTCCCCGAGCCCTGCACGAAGAGCCCATCGATCGTGCCCGACAGGGCGATGAGCCCATCCGTGGCACCCGTCAGCCAGGCCATGTCGATGCGGGGCACCCCCTTGTCTTGTCCCTCCTGCCAGGCCCGGCTGATCAGGCGGGTCAGGTGCCGGTATCCCTGCGCGTTCTGCGCCAGGAGGGTGAGCCGCGCAAGGGAGCCGTCCGACCGTGTGTCACGCACCAGCATGTCGGCGCCGACGATCGGCTGCACGCCGGCCACGATCGCGGCCTTGTAGAACTTGACCAGGCCGAACAGGTTGCAGTGATCGGTCACGGCCACGGCCGGCATCCCGCTCTGCGTCACTTTCGCCACCAGCGGCTTCAGGCGCACCAGGCCATCCACCAGGGAATATTCGGAATGCAGACGTAGATGAACGAATCCGGTCATTGCCCTGAACCCGGGGCCGCGAAGTTGCGCAGGCAGCGTGCCACGGGCGCGAAGCTGCGGCGATGCTCCGGGCATGGCCCGTATTCGGTCAGGGCCGCGAGATGGGCGGGCGTGGGATACCCGGCGTGGCAATCGAAGCCGTAGGCCGGATACTGTCCGTGCAGTTCCGCCAGCAACGCATCGCGGGCCACCTTGGCGATGATCGAAGCGGCGCTGATCGCGGGCACGCTGGCGTCGCCCCCGACCACCGCGGTGGCACGCCAGGGACCCTCCGGCGTGAAGCGGCCATCGACCGCCAGGTGCTCCGGCGCCCACGGCAGCGCCAGCACCGCCCGACGCATTGCCAGCAGGGTGGCGTGGTGGATATTCAGCACATCGATTTCCCCGGCACTGGCACTGCCGAGCGCCCAGCACTCGGCCTCTTCGCGAAGGATGGCCGCGAGCGCCTCGCGCCGGCGCGCGGACAGACGCTTGGAATCGGTCAGCCCGGTCAGCGCGTACCCTCGCGGCAGGATGACGGCCGCGGCAACCACCGGGCCCGCGAGTGGCCCGCGGCCGACCTCGTCCACGCCGGCGCTGCGCAGCCCCGCCGGAATCCCGTTCGCACTGTCCCGCTGCATCGCCCCTTCATCCTCCTGCGTGCCCGCACCAACCCCACCAGGATTGAGTACACTACGCCCCGCCGAGCGTGGCAGGTGGGTAGCCGCCCGACCCACATGCCAATCGGTTCGGCGCGCTACACTACCACAGCAGCTGATCACAACCCGACGGGGACCGTCATGTTTACTCCACCACTCCGCTGTGCCGTCATCGGCGTCGGCCACCTGGGAAAATGGCACGCGGCCAAGTACGCCCAGATACCGGACACCGAACTGGTGGCGGTGGTCGACAGCAACGCCGCCACGGCGCAGGAGATCGCCTCCCAACATGGCTGCGAGGCGGTACTGGATCACCGCAATCTGCTCGGCAAGGTCGATGCGGTCAGCATCGTCGCGCCGACCACGCTGCACTACGCGATCGCGCGCGACTTTCTCGACGTCGGCTGTCACGTGCTACTGGAAAAGCCGATCACCACCACCATCGAGGAGGCGGAGGCACTGAACCAGCTGGCCGAGGAGCGCGGGGTGGTGCTGCAGGTCGGTCACCTGGAACGCTTCAATGCGGCGCTACAGCGGCTCATGGAAAACCCGCTGCATCCGCGCTTCATCGAATGCCACCGGCTGGCTCCCTTCAAGCCCCGCGCCACCGATGTCTCGGTCGTGCTGGACCTGATGATCCACGACATCGACATCATCCTGGAACTGGTGGATTCGCCCCTGACCGACGTCCGCGCGTCGGGCGCAAGCATCGTGACCCACGACATCGACATCGCCAACGCCCGTCTCGAATTTGCCGATGGCTGCGTCGCCAATGTCACCTCGAGTCGGGTCAGCACCAAGTCCGAACGACGCATGCGAATCTTCCAGCCGCACGGCTATGCCTCGGTGGATTTCCAGAACCGTGTCCTTGCCGTGCATCATCTCGGCGACGACGATCCGGCCACCGGGGTACCCGAGATCGACAGCGAGGAATGGGCGTTCGACGCCTCGGACGCCCTGCTTGCCGAGATTCAGTCCTTCGTTGGCGCAGTGCGCGGCGAACACCCCGTGGTCGTCAGCGGGCGGGCCGGGCAACGCGCACTGGAAGCAGCGACGCAAATCACCGACCTGGTCTACGCCAACCTGAATGTGCTGACCAAGGCTTCAAACCGCAGCAGCGCGGGAGATGACGAATGATTCCGATGGTCGATCTGCAACGTCAGTACCACGACCTGCGTGGAGAAATCGACGCGGCCATTGCCGAAGTGCTCGAGAGTACGCGGTTCATCCTCGGGCCCAACGTCCAGGCTCTGGAGTCTGAACTCGCGGAGTATCTTGGCGTGACGCATGCCGTGACCTGCGCGTCCGGGACCGACGCACTGCATCTGGCCCTGCGCGCCGCCGATCTCGGTCCCGGGGATGAAATCATCACCACCCCGTTCACGTTCATTGCTACTGCGGAAGCCATCCGCTATGTCGGCGCGGAACCGGTCTTCGTCGACATCGACCCGCGTACCTTCAACATCGATCCGGAGGCCGTTGCCGCGGCGATCACGCCGCGCACGCGCGCCATCCTCCCGGTCCACCTGTTCGGGCAACCGGCGGACATGCCGGCGCTGACCCGCCTGGCAGAGGATCATCTGCTGCTGCTGATCGAGGACTGCGCGCAGTCCTTCGGTGCACACATCAGCGGCGTGCAGACGGGCAGCGCAACCGCATTCGGCTGCTTCAGCTTCTTCCCGAGCAAGAACCTGGGCGGTTACGGCGACGGCGGCCTCGTCACCACCAACTGCACCCCCGCTGCGGAACGCCTGCTGAAACTGCGCAACCACGGTTCCAAGGTCCGCTACCATCACGACGAGATCGGCTACAACTCGCGGCTCGACGAGATCCAGGCTGCCATCCTCCGCGTCAAGCTCAAGCGCATCGACGAGTTCAACCAGGCGCGGCGCCGTGTGGCAGCACGCTACGCCGAGGTGCTCGAAGACCTTGACGTCGAGATCCCGTACGAGGATGGCATCGGGGTCCACGTCTACCACCAGTACACCGTGCTGACCGACCATCGCGAAGCGATCATGAAGGCATTGCAGGCGGCGGACATCGGGCATGCGGTCTACTATCCGATTCCCCTGCACCGCCAGGCAGCCTTCGATCGTCGCGAAAAGGCGCCCCCGAGTCTGCCGGTCTCCGAGTCCGTGGCGGCCCGCTGCCTTTCCCTGCCGGTGTTTCCGGAGTTGGAGGATGCCCAGATCGACTTCATCGGGGAACGTATCCGCGCGGCGCTGGGCTGAGCGGTACTGAATCCGAACCGGACGGACACGCCTGCCGATGACGCACCCTGACGCGCTTGGGCGCTGACATGCCCGGAGCCCACATCGTCGTCTGTGCGGGCGAGACCTCCGGCGACAACCTCGCCGCGGGGATGATACGCGCCGCCCACGCCCTGCGGCCCGGCCTCACCTTTACCGGCATGGGCGGAGAACAGATGCGTGCGGCCGGCACGGAAACGCTGATCGACGTGTCCGAACTCGCGGTGATGGGCCTGTGGGAGGTCATCATCCAGTATCCCCGTCTCCGGGGGCTGTTGCGAAGGATGCAGCGGCACCTGGAAACGACCCGGCCGGATCTCCTGGTCCTTGTCGACTACGTCGAGTTCAACCTCCGACTCGGCGCCCACGCGCGCAGCCTGGGCATACCGGTCCTGTTCTACGTGAGCCCGCAGATCTGGGCCTGGCGTCAGCAGCGCATTCACCGGATCAAGCGCAGCGTCGACGCGATGGCCGTGCTGTTCCCTTTCGAACAGGCGATCTACGAGGAACACGGCATTCCGGTGCGCTACGTGGGCAACCCGCTGGTCGACCAGGTCGCCGCTGGCGATCGCGACCTGCGCGCCGAACTCGGTCTGGCGCCGGGTCAGCGGCTGATCGGCCTTCTGCCTGGCTCGCGATCGGGCGAGATCCGCCGTCATTGGCCGGTGCTGGCCGAGACTGCACGCTGCCTGCAGGCCCATCGCCAGGACCTGCACTTTGTTGTGCCGCTCGCATCGGGGGTGAATGCCCAGATGCTCGACGACGCGGCGCCACGCGACGGGCTACCGCTGACCCTGCTCACCGGCAGCGGCCGAGCCCGGGATGTGATGGCCTGCAGCGATCTGCTGCTGATCAGTTCCGGCACTGCAACCCTCGAGGCCGGACTCCTGCAGGCTCCGATGATCGTGATCTATCGGGTGGCGCCCCTCAGCTACGCCGTGTTCTCACGCCTCGTGCGCGTTCCGCACATCGCGCTGGTGAACATCGTCGCAGGGAAACGGCTAGTCCCGGAGCGGCTGCAGGGTGCCGCCAACCCAAAAGCGCTCTGTGCCGAGGCGCTGAACTGGCTGGATCATCCGGAAGAACTGGACCGGATCCGGGAATCCCTGAAGCAGGTGCGGGAACAACTGGGTTCTGGCGGCGCCGATCAACGGATCGCCGCGGCGGTCCTGGAAATGCTCGACTCCGGCCGGTTAACCACCGAACCGCACGCCGCCCACCCGTAAGGCAGAAGTTCTGTAGGTCGGGTTAGCGCAGCGTAACCCTACGGGTCTCGCGCCCACCCAAGGCTGCAAACCAGCATCGTCCCCGGCACCCCGGCACGTCGGGTTACGCCCTTTGGGCTAACCCGACCTACAGTTTGCGGCTTTTCATCGTCAGACGTGCCGGGGACAACGCTGCGCTGTGTCGCCCTGCGCGGGCCGCTTGGATGGCGGAGACCGCGCGCGGGCCGAAGCGACTGCGCGAGCTTACTGCGCCTTCACGAACGGGAAGATGTCCGTGACTCCGAGGGCATCGGTGATCACGAACAGGAGGAAGAGGAACACGAGCACACCGAGAACCCCGGCTCCTGCCGGCAACTCGTCCAGGCGCTCGTTCAGCATGCGCACTTCCGCATCGGTCATGCGGGCGACACGCTCGGCCGCAAGGTCCGCGCTGACACCCATGGCCTGCAGCTGGCCCCGAACCTCGTCACGCTCCAACATCCCGAGAAGCCTTTCCCGATCCCCTCCCGCCTGTTCAGCTGAGATTAGCGCACCGGTCCCAAGCATCGATGCATAGAGGGGATTCACGCTTGCACCAAACAGGGCCAGTGCGCAGAAGAAGGCCAGAAAACGTGTCACCACAGCATTGCGATTCATGCATGCACCTCGTGAGATGGTTTGAGGAGGCCACGATTCCGGCACGTTCTCCGATGGAATCGCATGTTTCCAGGCAGTCGGAAAAGACCGGAACCGCCCCCATCCTGCGCCAAAAAACACCAATACGGCCATGGGGATTAATACGGTTCCCGCCGCTCCCGGCACGGGCCGCTACGCCGGCGGGCACCGCAGAAAAAAGCAAGGCCTAAAAATTCATGTGGCCACCGTTGAACAGCCCGATGAGACCGATCACGATCAGGTAGATGGCAACGATATAGTTCAGCAGGCGGGGAACGAGCAGGATCAGAATACCGGCAATCAGGGACACGATCGGGGCGAGACTCAGCGTGATGTTCATCGCGTTCAACTCCTTGTAAAGGACAGTGATACCGGGCACGCCCGGCGTTCGGCCGCATGCCGACTCCCGACAGTATAGGGGCGTCACCGCCGTGATTCATGCACCGGCAGTCAAGGGCCCTGGTCAAGCCATCGCAGCGATCATTCGCCGCGACTCCCACGGCTGCGCTTGCGCAGCGAGTAAAGGCTGATCGAGCGCACGACGTCTCCGTAGGGAAGCTCCGCCGGCGTGCCGAACTGCTTGGTCACCGTCTGGAGCACGCCGTCGATGTCCTCCGGCTCCGACGCGCCGGCCAGGCGCGCCAAAGCCCCCAGGCCGCCGCACTCGACCTTGACTTCCTTGCCGTGCGGCAGACGCTGCCCGGGCTGAGTCATCCCCAGCGCAAAGACCGCCTTTTCGCGCAGCGTCATCAGGACCTCTCCGCAACGGGCGTGTCCCGCCCGCGACTGGCAACTGATCGCCTCGCGCTCCGCGATCAGTACGCGCTGCGAACGGCTGCACCCGGCGCACCCGAGCAGAATCGCCTTGTTGAAGTGACAGCGCTGAGTATCGTAGCCGCTGTAGATACCCTTGAACTCGTTCTCGTCCATGCGCCTTGACTGACCCAAGCCCGTTTGACCACGCTCGTGCCATTCTCGCACAGGTTCGGCGCGGGTCCGCAGACGCGGCCCGAGGTCGCCTGCCCGACCTGCTAGACTCGGGTTGAACAGGCGGGGGAAGGTCGATCGTCCGGCGTCCCGGACCCGCAACGGAAATATCATCCAGCAACGGCATTCGGGAGGGAAAAGCGATTGAGTAACTGGGTGCGCATCCCGCTGATGCTCAAATTGTTTCTCGGCCTGGTCCTCGTACAGGCGGTCACGGCCCTGCTCTTGTACGCTTGGTGGCGCACGGGCTCCACCGACGCCGCCCTGACCTTCGCGGCCCTGGGAATCGCCCTCGCCCTGTTCGCGGCCTTGTGGCTGGCATCCATCGCCCGTGGGCACAAGGCAGAAGCCCTGCTCCGCGCCGAGAACCACCTGGCAAAAGAGCGGGAGCGGCACAAGCGGCTTACTGCGGAACAGCGCGTCAAGGCGGTGCAGAACATGCACCGGCAGGTTCAGCGCGAGACGAACCGGATCCGAAGCCGATCCAACGTTAAGCTGTACTCGGCTTTTGCGGGCATCGCCGGATTGGGGACGCTCCTGCTGTTGACCCAGTTTCTCTCTCTGGGTGTGCTCCTGATCAGTTCCTCCGGCGGCGCAGTGGCGGGTTACCTGTTGCGGCTGCGCCAGGAGGTGCGGCGCCGGAACCTGCCCGATGCCGAGGTCCAGCCCCGCTTGACCCCCGAGGCACGCCTGCTCGAAATCCCGGATACCCGGCACAGAGACGTGCTCCGCGACACCAACGCCAGCAGGCGCAGGCCATGAGTACAGAAGGCCAGGAACGGCTCCACGCTGCGGCGCGGCGTTTCCGCGCGATGGCGCCACCCGTGGACGACTGGTCGCTTCGCCTGGTGGACGACTCGGCGGAGACGCTGTCCGTGCGCCGTGGCGTCGTCGAGCCCATCCGGCTCTCACGGGACAGTGGCGTGATGGTCACCGTGATCGAGGCAGGCGGCGTCGGCTACGGGGCGACCACCGACCTCTCAGCAGCCGGCCTCCGGGTGGCCACGGAACGCGCCCGCGCCTGGGCCCGTCGCACCGCTGACCTGCAACTGGTCGATCCCGCCCAACTCCCGCGCGTCACCGCCCACGGCACCTACCGATCCCCCCTGGCGAAACCCTGGCACAGCCTGGACACCGGGGTGAAACTGGAGCGCCTGCTGGACCTGGCGCTACGCATGAAGATCCACGATGCGATCATCGATTGGTCGGCGGGTCTCGCCTATCACGACCGTGAGACCCTGCTGGTGTCTGCCAGCGGTGGGGAGATCCGGCAGCGACAGCACGTGCTCATGCCCTGGCTGAGGGCAGTGGCGAACCGTGGCAGCGAGACCCAGATACGCAGCTTCGGGCCGGATCTGGGCGGCCAGGGAGGACTGGAGCGGCTCGACATCCTGGAACTCGATCAGCAGCCCGAGCGCCTCGCCGGCGAGGCGCTGGCCCTGCTCGATGCGCCGGAATGCCCGACCGGCACCATGGACCTGTTGCTGATGCCGGGGCAGATGACGCTGCAGATTCACGAGAGCATCGGCCACCCGCTGGAACTGGATCGCATTCTGGGCGACGAACGCAACTACGCCGGCACCAGCTTCGTGACCGCGGACATGTTCGGAACGTACCGATACGGCTCGGACTTGCTCAACGTGACCTTCGATCCCGGGGTGCCCGGCGAACTCGCCTCGTACGCCTACGACGACGCCGGCACGCGGGCCGAAAGGGACTGGTTGATCCGCGACGGCATCCTCCTGCGCGGTCTTGGTGGCGCCGCATCCCAAGCCCGCTCCGGGTTGCCCGGAGTCGCCTGCGCGCGTGCCAGTTCCTGGAACCGCCCCCCGATCGACCGCATGGCCAATCTGAACCTGGAACCCGGGGACAGTAGCCTGGAGGAGCTGGTGGGTCGGATCGAGCGGGGCGTGCTGATGGATACGAACCGTTCCTGGTCCATCGACGATTCCCGCAACAAGTTCCAGTTCGGCTGCGAGATGGCTTGGCGCATCGAGGACGGCGAACGACGAGGACTGGTCCGGAATCCGGGTTACCGTGGCATCTCATCCGGTTTCTGGCGCAGCCTCGCGGGCGTCGGTAACGCCGAGAGCTTCCGCGTGATGGGTGTCGGCACCTGCGGCAAAGGCGAGCCCAACCAGATGATCGCGGTCGGTCATGCCTCCCCGCCCTGCCTGTTTCGGAATGTCGCCGTGTTCGGCGGTGGCGGTTCCTGATGCGTGCCATCCTGGAACGTGCTGCCGGGCACCTGCAGGAACTGTTGGATCCGGGGGAAGCGTTCACCGCCTACCTCGAGGCGGAGGAGTCGGACTTCCTGCGCCTGAACGGTAGCCGCGTGCGGCAGGCGGGCCATGTGTCCCAGGCCCATCTCAATCTGGACCTGATTCGCGGTGGCCGGCATGTCGAGGCCGCCCTGGCGCTGTCCGGGGAGCCCGACACGGATGCCGCGGCGCTGCGCTCCCTGCTCACGGAATTGCGCGGGATCCTGCCACTGGTGCCTGAGGATCCCTATCTGTCCTATGCAACGGAGGCCGTTCGGAGCCACGATATCCGTCCGGGCCGGCTGCCCGAGGCAGACGCAGTACTCGCCACCCTCAGGCAAAGCGCGGACGGCCTCGACCTGGTGGGACACTGGGCTGCGGGC
>SKJG01000127.1 GCA_007116035.1 Thioalkalivibrio sp. | reverse complement strand
TGCACAACTACAACACCCGCAAACGCGTCCTCGTCACCGGCGGCGCCGGTTTCCTCGGCTCGCACCTGTGCGACCGCCTGCTTGAGGCCGGCCACGACGTCCTCTGCGTCGACAACTTCTTCACCGGCACCAAGGACAACGTGAAGCATTTGTTCGACCATCCGCACTTCGAACTCATGCGCCACGATGTGACTTTCCCGCTGTATGTCGAGGTGGACGAGATCTACAACCTGGCCTGTCCGGCGTCGCCGATCCACTACCAGCACGACCCAGTGCAGACGACGAAAACGAGCGTGCACGGGGCGATCAATATGCTGGGGCTGGCCAAGCGCGTGAAGGCGCGCATCTTCCAGGCGTCCACGAGCGAGGTCTATGGTGATCCCGAAGTTCACCCGCAGTCCGAGAGCTACTGGGGCCGCGTGAACCCGATCGGCCCGCGCTCCTGCTACGACGAGGGCAAGCGCTGCGCCGAGACGCTGTTCTTCGACTACCAGCGCCAGCACGGGATGGACATCAAAGTCGCGCGCATCTTCAACACCTACGGCCCGCGCATGCACCCGAACGACGGCCGGGTGGTGTCGAACTTCATCATGCAGGCCTTGCGAAACGAGCCGATCACGCTCTACGGCGACGGCACCCAGAGTCGCTCGTTCTGCTACGTGGACGACCTGATCGAGGGTTTCGTGCGCCTGATGGACAGCCCCGAGGGTTTCACCGGCCCGCTGAACCTCGGTAATCCGGGCGAGTTCACCATGATCGAACTGGCCGAAGCGATCCGCGACCTGACCGGATCCCGTTCGGATCTCGTCTATCGGCCGCTGCCCGCTGACGACCCGCGCCAGCGCCAGCCGGATATTCGATTGGCTCGCGAGCAGCTTGGCTGGGAGCCCAGGATCCCGCTGCGGGAGGGGTTGAAGCCGACGATTGCGTATTTCGAGGGGATGTTGGCGGAGGGTGCGCAGCGCCAGGAGGCGATTCAATGAGCGGTCGTTCGCGTGCGAGGGGCGCTTCTGCCGGGGAGCTGGCTCGGAGTTCCCTTGTACAATCAACCTCATGCGCCTCAGTTCGACACCCATGAAAGATTCCATGTCTGCGCGCAATGGATTTTCGGTGTGTAGCCGGTCTGGTTTTTCACGAGGGCGAGCGCGCCGCCGGTGCGGCTGCGGCAGGTGCGGCATTCCGCGCCGGCAATGGAGCGACCCGCCGCCGGAACAAGAGCACCGTCCAAGGATCGCAATGCAAGTCGGTCCACATCCACCAACGGATCAACGCATTCGCGGCGATCAATGTGCTACGATCCAAAAGAATGCAGCACATCCAGTAGGTGTCTGATGAAAGAGCTCAATGTTCGGGAAATGCGCGCCGCCATCGGTCAGCTCGACAAGCTGGTGGACCAAGCGGGCGAGATCATCGTGCGTCGCCGCGGCCGCGCGATCGCACGCATCCTGCCCGTTGCCGGGACACGTCGGCGTCCCAATCATGCCGACCTGCGGGCCCGTACCCCGCGGCTGACGACGCCGTCGGCCGAGTTGATCCGCGCCGAGCGCGATGAGCGCTGACGACCGTGTCTACCTCGATACCAGCGCGCTCGCGAAGTGGTATCTCAACGAACCGGGGGCCGACGCCTTTGTCGATTACCTGCAGGGAATCGATGTGGCCATCATCAGCAGGCTCACCCGCACCGAAATGCGTTCGCTGCTGAGTCGGCGCCGGCGCATGGGCGAACTCAACGCTGAACTCGAATCCGTGCTGTATGCCGCGTTCCTGGAGGACATCGCCCGCGGCTGGTTGCAGGAGCACCCGGTGACCGACGCCTGCTTCGACGAGGCTGTGAATGTGATCAACCGCTATCCCGAACATCCGCTACGGACGCTCGATGCCTTGCACCTCGCGCTGATCAACGAGATGGGGATCGCGAAGCTCGCGACTGCCGATACCGTGATGGCCGAAGCCGCTGCCTCCATGGACCGGGTCGTGAGACGGTTCTGAGCGGTGGTGTCCGCGAACGCCTGCACCACGGCCGCCACCCGCTGGCCTTTCGAGAACCGCTACAACGCGGACCGCCACGAAGAACACCTGCAGACCGTCGGCTATCGGCCCGATCGCGAACCGCGTTTTCCGTATGCTAAAATTAAATGACCAATTGGTCATCAAGGGAAGCCTGTCATGCGCACCCTGTCGCTCGCTGAGGCAAAGACTCACCTCTCCTCCGTGCTCGATCAGGTCCAGGCTGGCGAGGAAATTGTCATTACGCGGCGGGGCAAGCGCGCGGCCCGTGTCGTTCCCGAGCGGGATTTCTCGGCGCAGGATCAAGCGGCCATCCTGAGCGAGCTCCGAACCTTTCTGGCGAGGCAAAAACCAGCGAAGAAGGCGGCGGTGGCCCGGGTTCGCGCATTGCGGGATGACGCCCGCTACTGATCCGTGCGCTATGCCGATACGGGTCTGCTGCTTTCCCTGATCTATCGCGATGCAGGAAGTGAAGCGGCGCTGGCCTGGCTGGAGCACGCCGGGACCGGAGAGATCCTGATCAGTCACGGGTCGCTCACCGAATTCGTGAGTGCCGCCGGCATCATGGCGCGCCACGGGGAGATCGATGCGCGCCTGCACCGAGAAGGCATCGCCCACTGCCGTCACTTTGTGGCGGCCCGACTGCAGGTCGAGCCCCCCAACGCGGCCGACTTCGAACGCGCGGCGGTCTGGATGGAGGATTACGCGTCCGGTTTGCGCGCCGAGGATGCCCTGCATCTGTCCATCGCGGCCCGCGTTGGCGCCATCGTGTGCAGTGCCGACAACACCTTGCTGGCTGCGGCAGCGGACCTTGGGTTGGCCATCGAGGCCGTGCCTCCCCAACCGTGATTCGCGGGATCACCGCACCCCGCCCACGAACCCGCCGCAGGCGCGGCTGAGGTGGGTGCCGGTTTTCCCCAGTTTCACCGTTCCTCGCGCGTGTGCCACAGACGCAGCACGTAGATCGTCGTCCCCTGAATCTCGTAGCGCATTTCATAGTGTCCGACGAGCAACCGCCGGACCTCCCGCGGTTCGAACGTGAAGATTTGTTCCCCGATACGCGGGTTGGTCCTCAGCTTGGTCAGAGCATTGG
>SKJG01000082.1 GCA_007116035.1 Thioalkalivibrio sp. | reverse complement strand
GCCATGATGGCCACCAACAGGAAGACCGACAGCCATCCGAGGCGTTCCATGTACGGGCGTAGATGCCGGTCCGCCTGCGGACCCAGCCAAGCCATCAGAAGACCCACGGCGAAGAAGCGCGCGCCGCGGCCGACCAGGGAGGCAATCACGAACGGCAGCAGCGGCATCGCCAGAGCGCCGGCGGTGATGGTGAACAGCTTGTAGGGGATCGGCGAGAAGCCGGCAATCAGCACCACCCACACCCCCCAGACCGCGAACCATTCCTGGGCCAGCTCCAGACTCTCCCCGTGACCCGCCTCGATGACCCACGGCGAGACCAGCTCGTAGGCAAGCATGCCGATCACGTATCCGAGCAATCCACCCAACACCGAAAAGACGGTGGTCAGCGCGGCCAGGCGCAGGCCCTCACGCGGGCGCGCCGCCGCCATCGGCGCAAGCATCACATCCGGAGGGATGGGAAAGAAGGAGGACTCGGCGAAGGACAGCGCCGCGAGGTAACGGGGCGCGTGGCGGTGCCGCGACCAGTCCATCACCCGATCATAGAGCGGCTCGAAAACTTTCACTGCTCGGACCCGGAGAGCATCGGAACGAAACACACGGCATCCAGCAGATCCCGCACGAAGGCGTCCTCGGTGTGGGTGTACCGGACCAGCTGCTGGCGTCCGTCGACACCCTCCACTGGCGCGACCAGGCGCCCCCCGGGGGCGAGCTGAACCAGGAGCTCATGCGGAACCTCGCGAGGCGCCGCGGTCAGCAGAATGCCATCGAACGGCGCCTTCGCGGGCCAGCCCTCCGCGCCATCGCCATGCCGGACACTGACGTTGTTGATCCGGAGCCGGCTGAGCAGCTCACGCGCACTGCGGCTCAGGGCATGGATGCGTTCCACGGAGTACACCCGCTCGACCCGATGCGCCAGTACCGCGGCCTGATAGCCCGAACCGGTACCGATCTCCAAGACGGTGCGCACCGGGCCGCCATCGAGGAGGGTCTCGGTCATGCGGGCCACGATGTAGGGCTGCGACACGGTCTGCTTGTAGCCGATGGGCAGGGCGATGTTCTCGTACGCCCGATGCACCAGCGCCTCTTCCACGAACAGGTGCCGCGGCACCTGGCGGATGGCCTCCAGCACCGCGGCATTGCGGATTCCGAGCTCCGACAACTGCTTGACCAGCCGATCGCGCGCGCGTTGTGAGGTCAGGCCGGCGCCCGAGATATCAAACGCCATCCGCTTCTCCTTCCAGCCAGCGCCCCACCGTATCGATCGCCTCGAACTGGGTGAGGTCCACCTGGATCGGGGTCACCGACACATAACCCTCGCGCACTGCAAAGAAATCGGTGCCCGGTCCGGCGTCCTGCTCAGGTCCTGCCGGGCCCACCCAGTAGATCGGCCGCCCGCGCGGATCGCTGGCCTTCACGACCGGCTCCGACTTGTGGCGATGTCCCAGGCGGGTCGCCTGGACGCCACGGATCTCCTCGAACGGCAGGTCCGGTACGTTGACGTTCAGGATCGTGGCGGCAGGCAGCGGGACCCGGTGCAGCCGGTCGAGAAGATTCAGTACCACTCGGGCGGCCGCGTCATAGTGCTGCATGCGCGGCCCGACGAGCGACACCGCGATCGCCGGCAAGCCGAGAAACCGGCCTTCCATCGCCGCCGCCACGGTACCCGAATACAACACGTCGTCACCCATGTTCGCTCCCGAGTTGATACCCGAGATCACCAGGTCCGGCTCCCGGTCCAGCAGTCCCGTGATCGCAAGGTGCACGCAGTCCGTGGGTGTCCCGTCCACCCCCATGTCCCCGTTCTCCAGCTCCTGCGCGCGCAGGGGGTGCACCAGCGTCAGGCTGTTGCTGGCGCCGCTGCGGTCCCGATCGGGCGCCACGACCCGCACATCCGCGACCGTGCGCAGATGTTTCGCCAGGCACTGAATGCCGGGCGCGTGGATACCGTCGTCATTGCTGACCAAGATGCGCATGAGCGAACAAACCGGGGATGGAGGCGCCTAATATACTGGAAACCGTGAGACGCGCACTGAATCCGGCATCTTTGGCGCAGGCCGCAGTGCGCTTGCCCCCGCAGCCCGATCCGGGGGAGCCTGCCACAGCCACCCGCGTGTGCGCCACCGGGGCGGATGGGGAAACCCAGGCTGCCGCGGTCGCGAGCGCCCCTGCACGGGATACACGATGAATTCAGACGAAGACCCGAACGACGTCGCCCACTTTCTTCGCGCCATCGGCGAAGTCCGGCGCCTGGAACATGACCAGGCCGACGTGCGCTCACCGGCCCCGGTCGCACGCGCCCAGAAGCGCCGGGAAGATGATGTGGCCGTGCTGCGGGACCTGCTCAGCGATCCGGTGAACGCCACGGACCTGCAGCCCGGGGACGAACTGCGGTTCGTTCGCCCCGGCGTCAGCCGGCGTGTCTTTCGGAATCTGAAACGCGGCCATTATCGTGTGCAGGAGGAACTCGACCTGCACGGCCTGTTCTCGGGCGAGGCACGCAAGGCCGTGGCGACCTTTATCAACGAAGCACGCTGCGAAGGCCACCTCTGCGTCCGTGTCGTGCACGGCAAAGGCCTGCGGTCACGGCAACAGGGACCTGTGCTGAAGGGCCTGCTCGATCACTGGCTGCGACAACGCGACGACGTCCTCGCGTTCTGCTCGGCCCGACCCGCGGACGGCGGGACCGGCGCCGTGTACGTGTTGCTGCGGCGCGCCGTCGCTGCCAGGCCGTGAGCCCTGCCGCGACGCCCCGCTTCGACTGCCCAGAAGCATTACGCATCGTCGGGAAAACGGCAGGTGCCGTTGCTTCGGCGGGAGGATGGCTTTAGGGTTGGGGTGCGTGGGTAGTAGAGAGTGGATATTGGGAGATGGATCGGGGGGGCGTGTTTGTCCCCGGTCGCGGAAATTTCTTGCCACCAGCACTTTTTCGATGCAATATCTGTACAGCAATTATGCAAAACGCTGTACCGACACCATGAGGGCCGAGATCATGAAGAAATGGAAGCTGCTCCCCCTGGCGCTTGCGCTGGCCGTCGCCGCACCGGCCCAGGGCGATGAACTGGATGAGCGGGTTGCCGCCAGCCAGGCTGCCGTTCAGGAATTTGCCTCCACCCTGCAAGGGGCGCTGATGAGCGCAATGCAGGAGGGCGGACCATTGAAGGCCATCGAGGTGTGCCAGCAGCGCGCACCCGAAATCGCCAGCGACATCTCCAGCGAAACCGGGTGGAGCGTGGGTCGCACCAGCCTGAAGCTGCGCAACCCCGACAACGCCCCCGACGAGTGGGAGCGTGCGGTGCTGAAGGACTTCGACGCCCAGCACGCCGCCGGCGTGCCCGCCGCCGAACTGTCCCGCCACGAGGTCGTCCAGGACGGCGATGACACGGTATTCCGCTTCATGCGCGCGATCCCGACGGGCGGTGCGTGCCTCACCTGTCACGGATCCGAGCTCGGCGGCGACATCAAGCACGCGCTGGAACGGCTGTACCCCGAAGATCAGGCGACCGGCTATTCCGCGGGCGACGTACGGGGCGCCTTCACCATCATCCAGCGGATGTAGGGCTGCGCCGGAAGATCCTGCACCCAGTTGGTTTGACCCCGGGGCTGCGCACTGTCGCAGCCCCGCTTCATTTCCGGACGGTTGTCATGCCGGGGCCGCGCCGCTCCGCTGCCCTGTGCTACATTTTGTCGAGGTCTGGGTTCCCGTCCTCTCGGCGCACCCAGCCCTCGTCGCCCCCGCTTCTGGAAAAAGACCGGACCATGACCCGATCCATCGATGCAGAGTTGCTCGCCCTGGCCGTCGACGCGTCCAACGACGGGATCGTGATCGCCGAACAGGAAGGCCAGGACAATATCCTGATCTACGTGAACCGGGCCTTCGAGGAGCTGACCGGGTATACGTCTGACGAGATCCTGTACCGTGACTGCCGCTTCCTGCAGGGCGACGACACCGATCAGGATGCGGTTCGCGAGATCCGTTCCGCGCTGGACGAGGACAGGCCCTGCCGCGTCGTGCTGCGCAATTACCGCAAGGACGGATCGCTGTTCTGGAACGAGCTCTCGATCACGCCCGTCTTCAACGATGATGATCAACTGACCTATTACATCGGCATCCAGAAGGACATCACCGACCGCGTCGAGGCCGAGGCGCGGGCCGAGCGGGCGGAGAGGGCGCTGGCCGAGGTTCGCGGGAACGCAGGCACGAAGGCCTGAATCCCGGCAGCCAGTGAAGGTTCGGGGCGGCCTTCAGCCCCCGTCCGTCAACGCCGCGATGGCGCCGGCCACCCCGGTCGCGTATTCCCCCGGGCCCAACTCCATTTCCAGCACCAGGCTGTCGCCAGATTCCCAGTGCCAGTCGAGCCGGCGCGGGCGCAGGCGCAGGGGCCGGCGTGCGGGGGCCAGACCCTCGCGCTCGAGGCCCTGTGCCAGCTCGGGCCAGTCGTGCGCGACGGCGTTCTCGAGATCCAGGACCGCCCCCGCGCTGCCCGGTCCGCCCCGGCCCCAGAGGGGTCCGGTGGGATGCAGGTCCATTCGTTCGCAGCGCGCCCGCAGTTCCTCGTCAACAGCCGCAACCGGGAAGACGCTGCCGGACCCGTCGAGGTTCGCCAGGTCGCCCGGCAGCAGACGGTCCCAGGACCCGTCCTGCACGCGCCGGCGGAGAACGGCGTTGAAGATCGCCGCCCGGGCCGCCGAGAGATACAGGCTCCGCTGGTTGCGGCCACGCGGCCGCAGACGGCCGGCAAACCAGGCCTGCGCCCGTTCCAGGTTGCCGTGGCCGAAACGCTGCTCACCGAAATAGTCCGGCAGCCCGCGCAGGCGCATGCCCTCCAGCAGCGCGTCGGCGGCCGCATGGTCACCCGCCACCTCGCGCAGGCGGACCCGGAAGCGGTTCCCGCCCAGGTGCCCGGTCTTCAGTTTGCGCGAATGGCGCCTGCTGGCGACGACCTCCACGCCGTCCAGGACCTGCTGCGACCAGTCCGGCTCCTCCCGGCCCGGCAGTTGCACGCTGAACCACTGCGTCGTCACCGCGTGCCGGTCCTTGCGGCCCGCATACCCGACGTTCACCCTGGGTACGCCGGCGACGCGCGCAAGCCACTCCGCGACCGCCTCGCTGTTGAGCCCGATCTTGCGGATGTGCAACCAGACATGCTCGCCCGCCCCGTCCGGCTCGGTCGCCGCGATTTCGTCGACGACGAAGTCCTCCGGCAGCACCTTGATCCGCGCCCGCAACGGGATCGCCCAGGGCCATAGCGGCGCCGTCCCCGGATCGGCACTCATGATCCCGCTCCACGGCCCTTCGGAGCCAGATTCACCCGTGGCTCGGCGACCCGGTCCCGCAGGTATACGGGCTGCGCCAGCGCGGGGCTGACGGACTCCCCCCGCGCATGCGCCGCCACCGCGAGGAGAGCCACCTCCCGGGCACACGGCAGCGCAGCCGGATCGACCTCCGCGGCCCCGAGTCCGAGTCGATCGGCGAGTTCGGGGTAGGCACCCAGGCCACTGCCGAGGGCCAGGCGCGGTTCCCCGGTCCAGGCTGCGGCCACCTGGCCGGGAGCGCTCAGGTGTTCCTCCGAGACGCCCACGCGGTCCTGCGGGCCAACCGTCAGCAGAGACCAGTACACCTCGCCCATGCGCGCGTCGAGCAACGCCAGCACCTGCCGGGCGCCGCGGTCGCCCCCCTGCTGCGCCAGCGCCGCCAGGGTCGATACCGGAACCACGGGGCAGCCCACCGCGAACGCCAGGCCCTGCGCGACCCCGAGACCGAGCCTGACCCCGGTGAAGGCCCCCGGTCCGCGGCCGACCGCGACGGCATCCAGCTGCCCCGGCACCAGTCCGGCTTCGGCCAGGAGTCGGTCCACCTGGTCCAGGATCAGTTCACCGTGGCGCCGCGCCGCGCCCGGCTCCAGCAACCAGCGCAGCTCGCCATCGACCCACAGTGCCGCCGAGCAGGCCTCGGTGGCCGTTTCCAACGCGATCAGACGCATACGGGATCTCCCCGCCCCTGCCGGGCGTTGCGCAGAAACTCCAGGGCATGGACGGGATCGCGGGTCTCGTGGAAGCGCGGCAGGCTGCGCAGGAACTGTCGCCCGTAGGGCTTCTGGGTCAGCCGCGGATCGCAGAGGGCGAGAATGCCGGCGTCGTTGGCGTCGCGAATCAACCGCCCTACACCCTGCTTCAGCGCCAGGACCGCCTGCGGCAGCTGGAACTCCATGAACGGGCTGCCGCCCCCGGCCTCGATCGAGGCGGCTCGCGCCTGCAGCACGGGATCGTTCGGGGCGGCAAACGGCAGACGGTCGATGATCACGATCGACAGGGTGTCACCGCGGATGTCCACCCCCTCCCAGAAGCTGTGCGCACCCAGCAGCCAGGCATCGCCGGACTCGCGGAAGCGCGCCAGGAGCTCGGCGCGCGGCTGCTCCCCCTGCACCAGCAGAAGCCGCTCGGGGGGCAGGCCGTCACGCAGCAGCGCCGCCGCCTCCCGGAGCGCCCGGTGGCTGGTGAAGAGAAAGAACCCGCCCCCGGGATTGCCGGTGAGCAGGGGCCACGCCCAATCGATACAGGCACGCGTGTACCCGGGCGTGTTCGGATTCGGCAGTGCGTATTCGGGCAGGGCGAGGCAGGCCTGCCGGGAGAAGTCGAAGGGGCTGTCCAGGCGCTCGGCACGGACGTCGTCGGGCAGCCCGAGGCGCCGCGCGGCATGGCTGAAATCCTCCCCGACGGCCAGCGTCGCGGAGGTAAAGATCCAGCTCGCCGGACGCGCGGCACGGCGCTCCGCCAGTGGCCGCGCGGCGTCCAGGGGGGTGCGGTGCAGCATCACGCTCTGCTTGAACCGCTCGACCCAGGGCACGGTCTCCGGGCTGTCCTCGAGCCAGCCCCGCAGGCGTCCGCGCAGGGTCGTGCAACGGCCCCGCGCCTGGTCCAGACCCGGGCTCCGGTCCGCCGCGCCGGTCAGGGCGTCTTCCATCTCGGCCAGCGCCTGATCCAGCCCGGACAATGCCGGCAGCGCGCCGGGGGCATCGCCGACCTCGGCCCAGCTGGCCCGGGCGGGCCAGGCCTCGGAGCAGTGCAACAGGGCCGCGACCGCCGCCTGCAGCGCCGCGACCCGGTCGCGCAGATCCACCATCTCGGGGGCGTTGCGCTCCATCTCGCGCAGCACGTCGCGGCCCAGTTCACGGACCGCCCGGGTTCCGACCGCAAGCCCGAAAAACGCCCCGGCAATCTCGGGCAACTGGTGTGCCTCGTCGACGATGACCGCGTCGACCTCGGGCAGCAGGTCCCCGAAGCCCTCGTCCTTCAGCGCCATGTCCGCCAGCAGCAGGTGATGATTCACCACGATCACGTCGGCCTCCTGTGCACGCCGACGCGCGCGAACCACGAAGCAGTCGTTCAAACGCGGGCATTCGCCACCCAGGCAGTTGTCCACGGTCGACGTGACCTGCGGCCACAGCGGTGCGTCCTCGGCGAGGATGCCGGCCTGGGTCAGGTCACCCGTCGCCGAGGTCCTGGCGAGCCGGCGCAGGGACTCGATGGTCGCGAGCGGGCGGCCCCGGCCGATGGCGTCGCCGGCGGCGGCTTCCAGCCGGTAGTGGCACAGGTAATTGGATCGACCCTTCAACAGGGCAATCTTCGGGCGACGCCCCAGCGCCTCGCAGACCATGGGCAGGTCCTTGGCGAACAGCTGATCCTGCAGCGTCTTGGTGCCGGTGGAGATCAGCACCCGGCGTTCCGATAGCAGCGCGGGCACTAGGTACGCGTAGGTCTTGCCGACGCCGGTGGCCGCCTCGATCAGGAGCGCCGACGGCACGGCCTCGATCACCTCGGCGACCGACCCCGCCATCACCTGCTGCTGGGCCCGCGGCTGGAAACCGGCAACCGCCCGCGCCAGGATTCCGCCCGGGCGCAGCGCTGCGCGTGCGCGCTCCGCGGCCTCCGCGCCGGCATCAGCCAAGCGCCCGCTCCAGACGCCGCACTTCCTCCAGGGCCCTGCGCGCACCCTCGGTGTCGCCCAGCGACTCGCGTGCCCGGGCAATGATGCGCCAGTTCGACAGGCTCAATGCACGATCCGCGGCTCCGAGCTGCAGGGAGCGATCCGCCATCCGCTCGGCCTGCTGGAATTCCTGTTGCTCCAGCCTGACCTGGGCCAACCGATTCCACAGACCCGCATCGCGTGGGGCGATGCGCAGGGCGCGCTCCAACTGCAGGCCCGCCAGCCGCAGGTTGCCCTCCGCCCGTGCCTGGTCGGACTGCGCGGCCAGGGCCAGCGCCGCCGGAGCGCTCACTGGGGCCTCGGGCGCCGGCTCGGGCACCGCTTCAGGCGGGCGGGCGTCCTCCGCCCCGGGCCGCGGATCCACCACGACGGCACCGGCGCCGAGATCCGGCGGCATGCCGGGCCGGGACGCAGGCACCGCACAGGCGCCGAGGAGCACCGTCACCAGCAGCAATGCCGGAACGCGCACGGCCAGGCTGTCCCCGGTCAAGCGCCATCGTTGTATCACTCTCATCGAAACCACCTCTCCAGCCAGCCGGACCCTTCGTCCCCGAATGCCGCCCCGATGTCGCAGGCGGCCCGCGTCCTGGGAGCCGAGTCCCGCCAGAACGGGAGTTCGATGCGGTCCGGGCAGGCCTCCGTCTCGGTGCGCAGGCCGGAATGCCGATCCACCCATTGCGCCTGGATCTCCGGATGATGCCCCAGGTTCAGCGAACCGCCCGGCAGCGCGGCCATGGTACGGACCCAGATGGGCACGGCGCCAGTTCCGCCGGTCAGGCCCGTGGGCCGATTGTCGTCCAGCCCCAGCCAAACCACCAGCAGGTGCCGGTCGTCGAAGCCTGCGAACCAGCTGTCACGCAGATCGTTGGAGGTCCCGGTCTTGCCGGCCAGCACACGCCCGGGCAGACGGCTGCCGATTGCGCGACCGGTGCCCTGCGTGGTCACGTCATGCAGGGCCTGGTTGACCAGGCGCACCGCCCCGTCCGGGACTGCGCCGCGGAGTTCCAGGCTGAAGTGCGACAGTTCCTGGTGGTCGGCGTCGAGAACGTCCCGAATGGCCCGGCTGCGGGTCGCGTAGCCGCCATTGGCCAGCGCCTGGTAGAGCGTGGCGATCTCCAGCGGCGACATGTCCAGTGCCCCCAGCGCCAGCGACGGCAGCGGCGCCGGCGTCCGTTCCAGCCCGAGCGTCTGCATCAGCCGGATCACCTGGGAGATGCCGATCTGCTGGGACAGCCGCACGGTGGCCACGTTGTACGAGCGGACCAGCGCCTCCCAGGCCGTGACCTGGCCGTGGAATTCGCGGTCGAAGTTCTGCGGCGACCAGGGCTGGCCATGGGGCAGTTGCAGGGTCAGCGGACTGTCGTCCAGCAGCGTGGCCAGCGTATAGCGCTCGGGGTCCGACAGGGCCGCGAGGTAGACAAAGGGCTTGATCAGCGAACCCACCGGCCGCCTCGCCTCCACCGCACGGTTGAAGCCGGGAAAGCGCGGGTTGCTGTCGCCGACCAGCGCGAGCACCTCGCCCGCGAGCGGATCGGTGACCACCGCGGCCGCCTGCAGCGGATCGCGGATGCCGCGCGCTGCGATGAGTTCGGCCACGCCTTCCTCGACGTGCCGCTCCAGGGTGAACTGAATGCCCGGGTCGAGGGTGGTGAAGATGCGCAGCCCCTCGTTGCGCAGGTCCTCCTCGCGGTACTCGGTGCGCAGCTGCCGGCGCACCAGGTCGAGAAAGGCCGGGAAGTGACCTTCGCTGCGCGGCACCCGCGGCGAGACGCCCAGGGGCCGCGCCTTCGCCTGCTCGACCTGGTCGAGCGAGGCCAGCCCCTCCCGCAGCATCCGGTCGAGGACACCGTTGCGGCGCGCCAGCGCACGCTCCGGGAACCGGCGTGGATCGTAGTAGCTGGCGCCGCGGGCCAACCCAACCAGCAACGCCAGCTGGTCCAGGTCGAGCTCGTGCAGCGGTCGCTGAAAATAGAACTGGGCGGCGAGGCCGAAGCCGTGGATCGCGCGGTCCCCCGCCTGGCCCAGGAACACCTCGTTCAGGTAGGCCTCGAGAATCTCCTCCTTGGCATAACGGTACTCCAGCAGGATGGCCATCACCGCCTCGTTGAGCTTGCGCTTGAGGCTCTGCTCCTGGGTCAGGTAGAAGTTCTTCACCAACTGCTGGGTCAGGGTACTGCCCCCCTGGACCGTGCGCCCGGCGCGCAGGTTGGCCCAGGCGGCCCGCCCGATGCCGATCGGGTCCACACCCCGGTGCGCGAGAAACCGCCGGTCCTCGGTGGCCAACAGTGCCGCGACGAGTCCCGGCGGCACATCCTCGAGCGTCACCAGGATCCGGTCCTCGCCGTGGGTCGGATAGATGCTTCCGATCAGCATGGGCTCGACGCGCATCAGATCCACGCTGCCGTGCTGGTCCCTGAGATCGGTGACCATGCCGTCGCCCAGACGCATGCGCACCGCGCGGGCGGGCTCGGCGCCGTCGCTGAAGACGAACGGCCGGGTCCGCAGCGACGCCTCATTGCCCTGCATCGAGAACTGGCCGGGCCGGGAGTCCCCCTCCTCGTAGTTCAGGGCCTCCAGTTCCAGCCGCAACAGATCCGCGGTCAGGGAACGGCCCACATAGAGCTCCAGCGGACGTGCGAAGACGCGTGCCGGCAGGGACCAGCGCTTGCCCTCGAAGCGGGCCTGTATTTCCCGGTCCATCTGCTGCACGTACCAGGCGCCGATCGCGCCGGCGACCAGCAACAGGCCCAGGGAGAACCAGAACCCGGCGGCAAGCGTGCTGCGAATCCGCGAACGGGACCTGGGACGGCGTCTGAGCATCATGGTGTTCGATTTCGGGGAAACGCCAATGGTAACCTGAGGCGTCGCTCCCTGACAGGTAAGCCAGCCTCGTCCCGCCGGCCCCGCATCGCAACCAGAGGTCCCCATGGACCCGTTCGAACGACAGCAGAAACTCCTCCGGAATCTCTCCGAACCCGGCCGTTTCCCCCATCCGGCGTCGTCGGTGGAACACATCGACACCCATATCTCGACGGTGCTGCTGGCCGGGGAACATGCCTACAAGTTCAAGAAACCGCTGGACCTCGGCTTCCTGGATTTTTCTACCCTGGATTCGCGCAAGGAGTTCTGCGCCGCCGAGCTCGAGATCAACCGGGCGCTGGCTCCGGGCATCTACCTGAATCTCGCCGCGGTGCGGGGCTCCCTGGAGAACCCACGGATCGACGTCGACGGTCACGGTGACGACGACGGCCCCGTGCTGGAATACGCGGTGCACATGCGTCGCTTCGACCGTGACCGGCAACTCGACCGCCTCCTCGAGGCGGGCCGGCTGCCGGTCACGGCCATGGACGAACTCGGACGCACCGTGGCCCGCTTCCACGGCAGCACGGAACGCGCCGGAAACGACTCGGAACACGGGACCCCGCGGCAGGTCGTGGCTCCGATGCTGGCCAACTTCGAGGCCCTCGCACCCTCGGCCGAACGGGTGGCCGAACGCCGCGAGCTTCTGCAGGAACTGGAATCCT
>SKJG01000135.1 GCA_007116035.1 Thioalkalivibrio sp. | reverse complement strand
TTTCCAGGCCGGTGGTCTCCAGCACGGGTTTAGAGGATGCATCCATGTTTCGTTTCCTGATGGCAGTGGTTCTGGCGTTGCTATGGAGTGTTTCGGGCGCCAGTAATTCCCCGGATCCGCATCGGATCCTGGTTTTCGGCGATTCGCTCAGTGCCGCGCACGGCATTGCGGGCGATGTCGGCTGGGTTTCGTTGCTGGAGCAGCGCCTGGACGAACGCGACGCCCCCTGGCGGGTGCGCAACGCCTCGGTGGGCGGCGAGACCACCGCGGGTGGACGGACGCGTCTGCCGGCGCTGCTGAAGGAATTCCAGCCGGACCTGGTGCTCCTCGAACTCGGCGGCAACGATGGCCTGCGGGGCCTTTCGCTGCGTGCGATGCGCGAGAACCTCGGGGCCATGCTCGATGCCAGCGAGTCGGCGGGAGCCAAGGTGCTGCTCGCCGGCATCCAGATCCCGCCGAATTACGGGCCAGTGTACACAGAGCGGTTCGCGGCGGTCTTCGCCGATCTCGCGGCCGAGCGGGGTTTGGCCTTCGTGCCCTTCCTGCTCGAGGGCATCGCGCTGGAACCCGAGATGATGCTCGAGGATGGCATCCACCCCTCCGCGGCCGCCCAGGCGCGGATCCTGCAGAACGTGTGGGATGAACTCGAAGCCCTCGTCGAGCGCGTTGAGCAGGGCGCATAAGTCGCCCAGGGAGGACGACCGCAGCGTCATCCGCCGTCGAGCGCCGGACAGAGTCGCCAGTGCCCGGCGACCGTGCCAGCGCCAAGGCGGATGACGGCCTTCGGCCGGTCTCGCTCCACGCCTGCTGGTGCGGCAGCCTGCTATGGACGTGAATCCGATCCGTTGTGGTGTGCATGGATCAGGGCGCGCAGTTCCCCGAGGACGGCGTCCGGCAGCAGCGAGCGTAGGACCGGATGCGCATCCGCCTCGATTTCGCTGAGCACCGGAATCGTGATGACCCTGGCCTGGCGCGTCAGCGGGTCCCCGAATTGATTGGTTTGGATTCGCGGCGAGGCCCTTGCGTCCAGCAGTGCAACCATGGGCCCGTCCTCGAGGACCTCAACCAGTTCCAGGGTCTGCCCCGCGTGACGGCCGCGGATGCCGATCAACGGCTGCAGCAGGCGCACTGCTTCCTCGGCCAACGGGGATGGGCTCATCGAACGGCATGATCCGGTTTGGAGGCCGGATGGTTCTGGACTGAGTATGGATTCATGGTCTGGTGCAACTCCGGTTGGGCCTTCGCGCCACCATTCTCGCGGAATCGGGTCGGCTGTCCGCTTAACCATTCGACGAGGGGGTAAGAATCCAGGGCGCAAAGAGAACGGTTGGCCCGATGCACCCCATGAAGGCACGGGGGCCTTCCGTGCCGGGCCCGGGTGCGGGTTATACTGGGGAACATGTCCCCGTAGCTCAGCTGGATAGAGTGGCCCCCTCCTAAGGGGCAGGTCACAGGTTCGAATCCTGTCGGGGACGCCAGTTTACCGCGGGGCCGCGGCCGCCGGCCCTGCGCGCTGGAGGGAATATCGATATGCCGCGACTCCGTCTCCTTCTGGCCCTGCTGCCGCTTACCCTGCTCGGTGTGCCTGCCGCCTTCGCCCAGGAAGTCTTCCAGTGGGTCGATGTAGACGGACGCGTGATCTACGGCGACCGGCCCCCGCAGGACCGTGAGGTCAGGAGCCTGGAGGTGCAGCCGGGTCCGTCGCCCGAGGCTGCGCAGGCGGCCCGCGAGCGTGCCGAGGCCGCGCAGCGTCTCGCGGACGAGATTGCCACCGAGCGGCGGCGACGGGAAGCAGAGGCGGCCGCTGCGGCCGCGCTTCGGCCGCCGGTCCCATTCCCCGCCGAACGTCCACCCGAGATTCGTTATTACCCCCATTATGTGCGTCCGCGCTGGCACCCCGGCTGGTCCCGGCCTCCCGGGCACCGGCCTCCAGGCAAATATCCCCGGCCGCCCCACGTCGAGCCAGCGCCCCCGCAAGAAGTCTGGCCACCTCGGCGCGCGCCTGAATTCACCCAACCGCGGCGCGCCCCCGAGTTTACGCAGCACCTGATGAACCCTGGACCGCCACGCTAGTGGGCCATGCGGAAAGTTCGGTATCAGATCGCGGCGCCCGACGCTTTGTGGCGCGGTCTTCGCCGTCAGGACCTCGGACGCTTGGTGCCACGGCGGGCCTCGGCCTGCAAGGGGTCGTCGGGCCAATGATGTTTGGGATACCGACCCTTGAGGTCTTTCTTCACCTCGGCATAGGTGCGGGCCCAGAAGCCGGCCAGGTCGCTGGTGATCTGCATCGGGCGTCGTGCCGGAGACAGCAGGTGCAGCGTCAGCGGTACCCGGCCGCCGCCGATGCGCGGGGTGTCGGACCAGCCGAAGACCTCCTGAATGCGGACAGCCAGCACCGGCGTCTTCGGGTCGCTGTAATCCAGGGCGATGCGGGAGCCACTCGGCACGGTGACGTGCGTAGGCGCCAGCTGATCGAGGCGCTGCTGGTGCGCCCAGTCGAGGTGGGAACGCAGGGCCGCAGCGAGGTCGAGACCGCGCAGGTGACTCAGCCGGCTCATCGCGCTCAGCCATGGCTTCAGCCACTCGGCCCGCGTCGCGAGTAGGTTGGCATCACTGACGTCGGGCCAGTCCGCCCCTTCGAGTGCGTGGACGAAAGCCATGCGTTGGCGCAGGCGGCGGGTCTCGGGGGTCCAGGGCAGGGACTCGAGACCGCGCCGGGCGATGGCATCGACCAGGATTCCGGCCAGCTGCTCAGGCGGTATCTCCGTCAAGGGTGAGCTGTCGAGGACCAGTGCGCCGAGCCGCCGTTCACGCTGTGCGACGACCGCCCCTGCATCGTCATCCCATTCCAGCCGATCCCGCGTTTCCACGAGGTCCGGGAATTCCCGCGCAAGCGAGTCGCGGTCCAGGGGCGCGGCCAGGTGCACCATGGCTTCGCGGGCGCCGGCGTCGAGTACCGCCGCGACGAGGCAGGGGCTGGCGGCCAGGTCGTCCTCGCGCGGCAGGAAGGCCCCGCGGCCGTTGGCCAGAAGGTAGCGAGCCTCGGTTCCGGGGCGGCGCAGGGCGATGCGGTCGGGGTAGGCGAGGGCGAGCACGCTGCCAGCAGCCTCGGCGTCGATGGGTTCGCCGGCGGGGACGCGCAGTTGCCGTGTCCACCGCTCCGCCTGGTCCAGCAGTCGGCGGCGCAGGCCGAGGTTCGCCTGGGTGGCCGCCCCCCGCGGTGCGGTCAGGGCACGCAGGCGTGTGCGCAAATCGACCCCCGCCTGTCTGCGCGAGAGGGGATCGCGTTCCTCCAGCAGTGCGGCGAGCAGCGCCGCGGTGCGGGTGAGGCCCCGCTCCTTTGCGGCAAGCAGCATGCGCGCAAGCCGGGGATGGGTGCCGAGGGCGTCCATGGCCTTGCCCTGGGGGGTCATCCGTTGGTCCCGATCCAGGGCGCCCAGCTGTTGCAGCAATTCGCGGCCCTGGGCCAGCGCGGACTCGGGCGGCGCATCGAGCCAGGGGAGCTCGGAGGCCTCGGCGCCCCAGCTTGCCAGCGTCAGGGCGAGTGGCGCCAGGTCGGCCTCGAGGATCTCGGGCACGGCATCCGCGGCCATCCGCTGCTCATCGGACTCGGACCACAAGCGGACACAAGTGCCCGGACCCAGACGGCCGGCGCGGCCGCAGCGCTGCTCGGCGTTGGCGCGACTGATGCGCAGGGTCTCCAACCGGGTCATTCCACTGCGCGGGTCGAAGCGAGGCCGCCGCGCAAGTCCGGAATCGATCACCACGGTGATGCCCTCGATCGTCAGGCTGGTCTCTGCGATGTCGGTGGCGAGCACCACCTTACGCACTCCCTCGGGGGGTGGGCGGATCGCGGCGTCCTGGGCCTCGGGCGGCAGTTGCCCGTGCAGTGGAGCGATCCGGGTGCCTGCGGGCGCGGTCTCGGCCAGCATCGCGGCGGCACGGTCGATCTCGCGCCGGCCCGGCAGGAACACCAGTAGGCTGCCGTTCTGTCTTTCGAGGGCCTCGCCCACCGCACGGACTACCGCCGGCACCGGGTTCGCCGAATCAGGCGCCGGATCCCGGTGCACCCGGGTGACGGGATGGCTGCGCCCCTGGCTCCGGATCACCGGCGCTGAACGCATCAATGCGGCGATGCGCTCGGCATCCAGGGTCGCGGACATGACCAGCAGGCGCAGGTCGGGGCGCAGCAGATCGCGGCTCTGCAGGCACAGAGCGAGGCCCAGGTCGGCCTGCAGGCTGCGTTCGTGGAACTCGTCGAAGATGACCAGGCTGGTGTCCTCCAGCGCAGGGTCCCGCTGCAGGCGGCGGGTGAGGATGCCCTCGGTCACGACTTCGATCCGGGTTGCCGGGCCGGTGATCCGGTCGGTGCGGGTGGTGATGCCGATGGTGGTCCCGAGTGTTTCGTTCAGCAGCGACGCCATGCGCCGTGCGGCGGCACGGGCCGCAAGACGGCGTGGCTCCAGCAGCAGGATGCGGCCCCGGCACCACGCTGCGTCGCGCAACGCAAGCGGCACCAGGGTCGTCTTGCCCGCGCCCGGCGGCGCCTGCAGCACCGCCATGCCGAAGTCTGCGAGGGCTTCGGCCAGGGCAGGCAGGCTGGCGGCGACTGGGAGGTCGGTGTTCAAGCAGGAGGGGGCGGGGATGAAGGCGGACGCATGCGGGCGATGATACCGGGTCCCGGCCGCGGTGACCCGGGCGGGCATGCTCCGGTAAACTTCCCGCGCAACCCGATGACCGGGAACGCGAGACGCGAGCCGCATGAACGACCCCGATGCAGTCACGAGCGTAAACGCATCCGGACCCTTGACTCACCTGGGTCCGATGCGGACTTGGATCGTTCGGCATGACCAGAGCCTGGTGTTTGCCACGCTCTACATCACGTTGGCCATCGTCCTCAGCGTCTTCGTCAGCTATTTCTGGCTGCTCGCCGTGGTCGCCGTGCATATCGGGCTGGAATGGCTGAAAAAGGGTTATCTGGGCTACCGTCCGGGCGCGCACCGGACGGCCTGGACCCTGTGGGATACCAAGTACGATATCGCGCTGGTGTTCCTGGCCTTCACACTTCTCAGCTACACGGGCGTCCATGCCGGCGTGGCCGGGGCCCAGAGCGCGAGTCGGGCCGGGCTGCTCGGCGGGCGGATCAGTGCGATGGCGGCACGTGCGGGTGCCCTGTTCGCCCGGATGGGACGTTTCCTCCGCGTCGGCGGCGCCTTCCGGATGCTCGGCGTCAAGGCGGTTGACGTCTTTTTCTCGGCCCGGGTGTTTCTTTTCCGCAAGGCGGATATGGCCCGAGCCGCGTCGGATGAGACGTATCTGGCGGTACGGAACGGGGCCGCCGATACGCTCGAGGCGGAGGCGCGGGCCAGTGATGCCGAACTGGCGTCGATCCCCGAGCACCTGCCGTGGCAACGCCGCCTCGGGGGTGGCGCATGGTTCGCACTGATCGTGATCACGGTGAATATCACCGCTGTCCTGCTGTCCCCCGTGTTCACCGACCATACGTACGTGACGCTGTTTCAGTCGTTGGGTGCGAAGCTGCATCCCTGGCCAGGCTGAGCAGGCGCTGTCGCCCGTTCTCCCTGCGCGGGGTCAGATCTCGTCGAGCAGCTCAGTGCGTAGCGCCTCCTGCTGCTCGGCGGTCAATGCCTGGCCCTCGGCATTGGACAGCAGGAACAGGTCCTCGGCCTGTTCTCCGGCCGTGCTGATGCGCGCGGTGCTGACATTGATGCCCTGTTCGGCGAAGACGCAGCCGATGGTCGACAGCAGTCCGGGTCGATCCAGTGCGCGGACGCGCATGCGAGTGCTGGAACGCTGAGCGCCGGGGGTGAATTCGATCTGCGTGTCGACGCTGAAGTGTTTGAGGCGCCGGGGAAGTGCCCGACTCACTGCATTGCCGTCACAGCGGGGGTCGAGCAGGCGCTCGCGCAGGGTCTCGCGGATCTCGTCCACCCGGAAGCCGGGTTCCACCGCATGGCCCATGCTCTCCAGCACCAGGAAAGTGTCCAGGGTATGGCCGCCATGAGTCGTGATGATGCGGGCATCGACGATGTCCAGGCCCAGTTGGGTCAGGGTGGTCGTGATCCGGGCAAAGAGCCGCGCGTGGTCCTCGGTGTAGACAAAGATCTCGGTGCTGCCGCGGGCGGTCTCGTGGCGCACCAGCACCAGCGGCAGGTCCGAGTCCTTGATGCCAGCCAGCGCACGGGTATGCCACGCGACTTCGTCGGCGGAATGGCGCACGAAATACTCCACCTCGAAGTCGTCCCAGATCGCCTCGACGACCTCTTCGTTCAGGCCCCGCTGCGCCAGCAGTTCCAGGGCCTCGCTGCAGGTCTGGCCGATCTGCTCCTCCGGGTCGGGAGGGGTCTCGAGACCTCGCTCCAACACGCCCGCCGTCGCGTGGTAGAGGGTCTGCAGCAGGGAATCCTTCCAGTTGTTCCAGAGTTCCGGGTTGGTGCCCCGGATATCGGCGGTGGTCAGCAGGTAGAGCAGGTCGAGTCGGTCGCGACTGCGCACCTCGCGGGCAAAGCCGAGGACCACTTCCGGATCGGAGATGTCCTTGCGCTGCGCGGTCAGCGACATCAACAGGTGCGAGCGGACCAACCAGGCGACCAGGGCCGCATCCTCTTCGCTGACACCGTGGTGCTGGCAGAAGTGCAGCGCGTCCAGGGCCCCGAGCTCGGAGTGGTCGCCGCCGCGGCCCTTGGCGATGTCGTGAAAGATCGCGGCCAGGATCAGGCGTTCCGGACGCTCGATTCCTTCGGCGATCCCGCTCGCGAGCGGCAGTTCATCGCGGAATTCCGGAATGAAAAGGCGTCGTGCATTCCGCACGACGTTCAGCGTGTGCTCGTCCACGGTGAAGGCGTGGAAAAGGTCGTACTGCATGCGCCCGATGATGCGTCCGAAGGCCGGGATGTAGGCGCCGAGTACGCCGTAGCGGTTCATGCGCCGGAGCACGGTGGTGACACCCTGTGGCGCCCGCAGGATGGACATGAACAGGTCGCGGCAGACCGGATTGCGCCGAAACTGTCCGTCGATCAGGTGTCGATGGGCACGGATCAGGCGGATCGTCGAGGCGCGGATGCCCTGGACCTCGGGGTGGGTCTGGAGCAGATGGAAGGCTTCGAGCAGGGCGGGTGGGTAGATCATGAAAACCTGATCGTGCACGAGTTCGAGGTAGCCGCCTCGCACCTGGAACCGCTGATGGATGCGCCTGGCCTCCCTGAGGCTGCCGGGATCCTCGAGGATGGCCTCGTTGAAATGCTGCAGCAGTAGTTCGTTCAGCCGCTGGAGATCGCTGATGGTGCGGAAGTAGCGCTGCATGAACTGCTCGACACCGAGGTTCTGACGCTGATCGGTGAAGCCGAAGGTGTTCGCGAGGGCCCGTTGCAGGTCGAACAGCAGCCGATCCTCGCGGCGGCCGGTCAGCATGTGCAGCGCGAAGCGAACCTTCCAGAGGAAGCGCTGGCCCGCGACAAGGTCCAGGCACTCGCCCTCGCGCAGGAACCCGCGCTCGACCAGTTCCTGCAGGCGCTCGGCAGCGAAATGCCGCTTGCTGACCCAGCCGATCATCTGAATGTCCCGCAGCCCGCCCGGGCCCTCTTTCACATTGGGCTCGAGCCGGTAGGCCGTCTCGCCGAAGCGGCGATGTCGCGCCTGCTGCTCCGCGAGTTTTGCCGCGTAGAACGCGCGCGAGTCCCATAGCCGATCGGGTTCCATCGTCTCGCGGAATCGATCGAACAGCGATCCGGAGCCGGCAACGCGGCGGGCCTCGAACAGCGTGGTCGCGATGGTGATGTCGTTGCGGCCCTCGCGGAGGCAGTCGTCGAGGCTGCGCACGCTGTGCCCGACTTCGAGGCCGATGTCCCAGAGAAAGGTCACGAAGTCACTGATCGTGTCCGCATGCGCGGATTCGGCCTCCGGCTCGGCGATGACCAGGATATCGATGTCGGAGCCGGGATGCAGTTCCCCGCGCCCGTAACCACCCACCGCGGCCAGACAGAGGCCGCGGACGTCGGCCAGACCGCGCTGCGTCCAGGTCAAGGTCAGCAGGGTATCGATGAGGGCCGCATGGCCGTGTATCAGGGCATCGATGTCGGCGCCACCGTGAAACGCCTGGTGGAGGCCCGCGATGACGCTTCGCCGGTACTCCCGGAATCGGGCGGTGTCCCCGGGATGCGCGCGCAGCTCATCCAGACCGGGTGGCGGCAACAGCTCCAGCCCCGACCAGGACGGGGCGGCGGAACTCATGCAGCCAGCGCCTGGGGCGGAGTCTCCCCCGCGCGCAGTGTCAGAATGTCGCAGCCGTCCGCGGTGACCAGGATGGTGTGTTCCCACTGTGCCGAGGGGCTGTGATCCTTGGTGACCGCGGTCCAGCCGTCGGCGAGAAGGCGCGTGTGCCGCCGGCCGGCGTTGATCATCGGCTCGATGGTGAAGCACATTCCCGGCTCCAGGCGCAGCCCGGTCCCCGGTTTGCCGTAATGCAGGACCTGGGGATCTTCGTGAAAGACCTTCCCGATCCCGTGGCCGCAGTACTCGCGGACCACCGAACAGCGGTTGGCCTCGGCGTAGGTCTGGATCGCGTGCCCGATGTCACCGAGCGTGGCTCCGGGCCGGACCTGCTGGATACCCAGATACAGACAGGCCCGGGCGACATCCACAGCCCGCTGGGCCTGGATGCTGGGCTTGCCGATGCAGAACATCTTGCTGGTGTCGCCGTGAAAGCCGTCCTTGATCACGGTGATGTCGATGTTGATGATATCGCCGTTCTTCAGTTGGCGATCGCCGGGGATCCCATGGCAGACCTGATGGTTTACCGAGGTGCAGATCGACTTGGGGAACCCGCGGTAGTTCAGCGGAGCCGGGATCGCCATCTGGTGGTCGACGATGTATTCGTGGCAGAGGCGGTCGAGCTCGTCGGTGGTGACGCCGGCCTGTACGTGCGGGCCGATCATCTCCAGCACCTCGGCCGCCAGCCGTCCGGCCACGCGCATGCGCTCGATGTCTTCTTCGGTCTTGATGGTGACAGCCATGAAGGGATCCTACACTACAGGCGGACGCGTCGAAATGCGGCCCGCGTTTGGTTTGAACCGGCGTCCTATGCTATAAAGCGCGCGCCCTCGGGGCAATGAAACCCCTAAATCCGCACACGTATCGACACGGTCTGTTGGGTGCCCGTCCACCGTGACGGGTTGCAGGCCGGGATACGTGGAGGCCCAACCCTTACCAGGAGAATATCTACATGTCACTCGTTACCATGCGTCAGATGCTGGAGGCCGGCGTTCACTTCGGCCACCAGACGCGCTACTGGCATCCCAAGATGGCCCCGTACATCTTCGGTGAGCGCAACAAGATCCACATCATCAACCTCGAAAAGAGCCTGCCGATGTTCAACGACGCGTTGAACTTCCTCGGCAAGATCGCCGCGGACGGCGGCAAGGTCCTGTTCGTGGGCACCAAGCGTTCCGCCCGCGACGTGGTCGGTGAAGAGGCCCGCCGCTGCAACATGCCGTTCGTGAACCACCGCTGGCTGGGCGGCATGCTGACCAACTTCAACACCGTGAAGCAGTCGATCAAGCGCCTCAAGGACATCGAGGCCATGCGTGCCGACGGCAGCATCGACCGTCTGAGCAAGAAGGAAGGCCTGATGCTGATCCGCGAGCAGGAGAAGCTGGAACGCAGCCTCGGCGGCATCAAGGACATGAACCGCATGCCGGACGCCATGTTCGTGATCGACGTCGGCTACGAGAAGATCGCGGTGGCCGAGGCCAAGAAGCGCGGCATTCCCGTGGTGGCCATCGTCGACTCGAACGCCAGTCCCGAGGGCATCGATTACGTGATCCCCGGCAACGACGACGCGATGCGGGCGATCCAACTCTACGTGGCCGCGATCGCGGACAGTATCATGGAGGCCAAGGGTGCCAGCGCCACCGCGGTGCAGGAAGAGGAATTCGCCCCCGCCGAGGCTGGCGCGGAG
This sequence comes from Thioalkalivibrio sp., assembly GCA_007116035.1. Lineage (GTDB taxonomy): Bacteria > Pseudomonadota > Gammaproteobacteria > Ectothiorhodospirales > Ectothiorhodospiraceae > Thioalkalivibrio. The sequence continues at coordinate 23,476 of SKJG01000135.1, read as the reverse complement.
TCCTAACCCCGTTCTGACCGGCCGCAGCGCGCACTGCGCGCGGCCGGTTTCATATCCAGGAGCTTTTTTCATGCAGATTACTGCTGCTTTAGTCAAAGAACTGCGCGAGCGCACCGGCGCCGGCATGATGGAGTGCAAGAGGGCGCTGACCGAGACCCAGGGCGATATCGAGGCCGCGGTCGAGTTGATGCGCAAGTCCGGGCAGGCGAAGGCCGACAAGAAGGCCGGACGGATTGCCGCCGAAGGGCGGATCGAGATCGCCATCGACGGGTCTTCCGCGGTGATCATCGAGGTCAACTCGGAGACGGACTTCGTCGCCAAGGACGCCAATTTCCAGCAGTTTGCCGCCGAGTGCGCGCAGGCCGCACTGACCGCCGGGGTGGTTGACGTCGAGGCCCTGATGGCGGTGGAAGTCGAGGGTCAGAGTCTGGAGTCGCGGCGTGCGGCGCTGGTCGCGAAGATCGGCGAGAACGTCCAGGTGCGCCGGTTCGCACGGGTACAGGGCGAGGGTCCGCTCGGGGCCTACCTGCACGGCAACCGCATTGGCGTACTGGTGAGTCTCGTCGGTGGCGCCGAGCAGCTGGCGAGAGACGTCGCGATGCACGTGGCGGCCAGCCGGCCGATCTGCGTCGACGCGGATCAGGTGCCCGATGAGACGGTGGAAAAGGAGCGTGAGATCTTCCGGGCCCAGGCCCAGGACTCCGGCAAGCCGCCGGAGATCGTCGAAAAGATGATCGAAGGGCGAATCCGGAAGTATCTGGCCGAGGTCACGCTGGTCGGGCAGCCGTTCGTGAAGAATCCCGATCAGACCGTGGGCCAGTTGCTGAAGGAGAAGGGTGCCCGGGCGGCAGGGTTCGTGCGCTTTGAAGTCGGCGAGGGGATCGAGAAGAAGGTCGAGAATTTCGCCGAGGAAGTCATGGCCCAGGCGCGCGGCGCCTAGGCCCGAATGGCCGGGGAGCGCGGTAGCGCCCCTTCCGGCCGCAGGTACGAGTCCATTCCTTACCGAGGAGTCCCATGAGCCAGTCCGGGCAGCCCGCCTACAAGCGCATTCTTCTCAAGCTTAGCGGCGAGGCCTTCATGGGCGCCCAGGACTACGGCGTCGATCCGAAGGTGCTGGACCAGGTGGCGCAGGAGGTGGCGGAGTTGTCGACCCTCGGCGTTGAGATCGGCATCGTGATCGGCGGCGGCAACATCTTCCGCGGTGCGGGACTCGCAGAGGGGGGCATGGATCGGGTCACCGGCGACCACATGGGTATGCTGGCCACCGTGATCAACGCCCTGGCGCTGCAGGACGCGATCGAGCGAACGGGCCGATTCTGCCGCGTGATGTCCGCAATCCGTATTAACCAGGTCTGCGAGGACTACATCCGCCGGCGGGCGGTGCGGCACCTGGAGAAGGGGCGTATCGTCGTCTTCGCCGCGGGTACCGGAAACCCGTTCTTCACCACGGACTCGGCGGCGAGCCTCCGGGCGATCGAGATCAACGCCGAGTTGATGATCAAGGCCACCAAGGTGGACGGCGTCTACGACGCGGATCCCATGCGGGAGAGCAACGCGCGCCGGTTCGAACGCCTCACCTTCGATGAGGCGCTGGAACGGCGTCTCGGCGTGATGGACACTACGGCGCTGGTGATGTGTCGGGATAACAAGCTTCCACTGCGAGTCATGAACATGTTTGCCAAGGGTGATCTCCGCCGCCTCGTGATGGGCGAGGCGGTGGGAACCCTGGTCGAGGGGACCAGAGAATGACAGAAGCCATCTTCAAGGATGCCAGCCAGCGCATGGACAAGACGCTGGAGGCGTTGCACTCCGAATTCACCAAGATCCGCACCGGCCGGGCCCACACTAGTCTTCTCGACCATGTGACGGTCGAGTATTACGGCTCCGAGGTACCGATCAACCAGGTTGCGAACGTGAACGTCGAGGACGCCCGTACACTGACCGTGACTCCGTGGGAGCGGAGCATGGTCGGCAAGGTGGAGAAGGCGATCATGACCTCCGACCTCGGCCTGAATCCCGCGACGGTGGGCACCCTGATCCGGGTGCCGCTGCCGGTGTTGACCGAGGAGCGGCGCAAGGATCTGGTCAAAGTGGTGCGGGCCGAGGCGGAGAACGCCCGTGTTGCGGTCCGCAACATTCGCCGTGATGCCAACCACCATCTGAAGCAGATGGTGAAGGAGAAGGAGATCTCCGAGGACGAAGAGCGGCGTTCCGAGGAGCAGGTGCAGAAACTGACCGACGACCACGTCGCCCGCATCGACCGGATGTTGTCGGAAAAGGAAGCGGAGCTGATGGAGGTTTGACCTCTGTTGTCCCGATGGACCCCGCATCCTCCCAGACGGATTCCGCCCTGACGCCCGCGCACGTTGCCATCATCATGGATGGCAACGGCCGCTGGGCCGAAGGCCGTGGCCTGTCGCGCAGCGAGGGTCACCGGATGGGCCTGCGCGCCACGCGCAGGGCAGTCGAATTCTTTGCCAACCGGGGCGTGCGCGCGCTGACCCTGTTCGCCTTCAGCAGCGAGAACTGGCAGCGGCCGAAGGCCGAGGTCGAGGCGCTGTTCGACCTGTTCGTCACCGCTATCGAGGACGAGCTTCCCGAGTTGCGGGAGAAGGGGATTCGCCTCAGGTTCATTGGTCGGCGCGAGGAGTTTCCCGGGCAATTGCAGCAGCGCATGGCCGATGCCGAGGCCGCCACCCAGCGCAACGACACCATGACACTCGTCGTGGCGCTGGGCTACGGCGGGCGCTGGGACATCCTCCAGGCGGCCCTGCGCTGGGTGCGCGAAAGCCCTGCGGCGGATCCCGACCCGGATGCCTTCGAGGGCTTTCTCAGTACCGCCGGTTTGCCGCAACTGGACCTTTTGATTCGCACCGGCGGTGAACAGCGCATCAGTAATTTCCTGCTGTGGCAGGCAGCCTACGCGGAACTCTGTTTCCTGGACGTGCTTTGGCCGGACGTGGACGACGCCGAATTGCAGGGAACCCTGGATTGCTATGCGCGCCGGCAGCGGCGGTTTGGCTGTACCGCTGCGCAGCTGGACACCGTTCATGCTTAGGCAGCGGATCCTCACCGCGCTGGCGATCATCGTGCCGGTGTTCCTGCTGATCGTCTTTGCGCCCACCTGGCTGTTCGGGCTCTTCGTGCTTGCCGTGATCGGTCTGGGTGCCTGGGAATGGGCGCAACTGGGCGGTTTCCGTTCCTCCACGGCGCGCCTGGGCTATGTCGTGTCGGCGATGGTCCTGTTCGGGGCGTTGCTGCTGGTCTGGCTCACGGTGGGCTGGTCTTCCTGGCATTGGGCGATACTGGTGCTGGCCGTCTTGTGGTGGCTCTTCGTGTTCGTGGGACTCGCCTGGTACCGGCAGGGACTGAGCGCGCGCGCGTCCGGGCGCTTGCTGCTGCAGGTGGCCGGAATGCTCACGCTGGTGCCGGCGGGGTTGGCGCTGACGTGGCTGCATGCGATCGCGCCGCTGCTGGTTCTGTACCTGGTCCTGCTGGTGGGGGCTGCCGACACCGGTGCCTATTTCGCCGGTCGTCAGTTCGGCCGCAGCAAGCTGGCGCCCGAGATCAGTCCCGGCAAGACGCGCGAAGGTCTGTTCGGCGCGCTGTTCCTGGTGATTCCGGTCGGCCTGCTGGGCGCCTGGCTGTTTGGCCTCGTGGCGATGGACGCCCTGGTTTTCGGCCTGCTGAGTATCGTCGTGGCGCTGGTTTCGGTGGCGGGGGACCTGCAGGAGAGTGTGCTGAAGCGCGAGGCCGGCGCCAAGGACAGCGGCACCCTGCTGCCGGGGCATGGTGGAGTCCTGGATCGTATCGACAGTCTGACCGCAGCCGCCCCGGTCTTCCTTTTCGGTCTGCTCTGGACCGCGTTGCTGCCAGGGGCAGGGCACTAGCATGAGCCGGGAACGCGTCACCATCCTCGGTTCCACTGGCAGCATCGGCGTGTCCACGCTCGCCGTGCTCGCGCGTCAGACCGACCGCTTCGAGGTCCACGCGCTGACGGCCCACGCCAACGTCGAACGGTTGGCGGAGCAGTGCCTCGAGCATCGACCGGCGATCGCGGTCATGGTCGACCGCGAGGCCGCGGCCGCACTGCGCGATCTCCTTGCGCGGGCGGGGAGCGCGACCACGGTGCTGGTGGGCGAAGAGGCGCTGGTCGACGCTGCCCGGGCCCCGGAGGTGGACGTGGTGATGGCGGCGATCGTCGGTGCCGCCGGGCTGTTGCCGACGCTCGCCGCCGCCCACGCGGGGAAGCGGCTCCTGCTGGCGAACAAGGAGTCGCTGGTCATGTCGGGCGCCCTGCTGATGGATGCCGTGACCCGCAGCGGCGCGAAACTGCTTCCGGTCGACAGCGAACACAATGCGATCTTCCAGTGCCTGCCGACTGGCTACATTTGTGGCGAGCCGGTGCACCCGCACGGGGCGGAACGGATCCTGTTGACCGCGTCGGGCGGGCCGTTTCGTGAACGGCCGCTGGACCGTTTCGACGACATCACCCCGGACGAGGCCTGTGCCCATCCCAACTGGGACATGGGCCGCAAGATCTCGGTGGATTCCGCGACCATGATGAACAAGGGCCTCGAGGTGATCGAGGCGTGTTGGCTGTTCGCGCTGGAGCCCGACGCGATTCAGGTGGTGCTGCATCCGCAAAGCATCGTGCACTCGATGGTCACGTATGCCGACGGCTCGGTGTTGGCGCAAATGGGCAACCCGGACATGCGCACGCCCATCGCCCACAGCCTGGCCTGGCCCGGTCGTATCGCATCCGGCGTGGCGCCGCTGGATCTGGTGAAGGCGGGCCGGCTGGAGTTCCTGCCGCCATCCCGGGAACGTTTCCCCTGCCTCGACCTGGCCTATCGGGCCCTGAGCGCCGGAGGCACCGCCACCACGATCCTCAATGCGGCCAATGAGATCGCGGTGCAAGCCTTCCTGGACGAGCGGATCCGGTTTCCTGCGATCGCCCGGCTGATCGACGCAAGCCTGAGCGCCGTGCCGGTACAGTCGGCGGACTCCTTGGACGGGATTCTTGCAGCGGATGCCGAGGCGCGGGAGTATGCTAGGGACTGGGTAACCGCACAGGCCAATGCGTAGCGACACCATGACTTCATGACCATTCTGACCAGCTTAGCCGCCTTCATCGTGGCGATCGGCGTACTCGTCACCATCCACGAGTATGGCCACTACCTTGCCGCGCGGCTGATGGGCGTCAAGGTACTGCGCTTTTCCGTCGGCTTTGGCAAACCGATTTACCGCCGCCTCTTTGGGCAGGACCGCACCGAATTCGTGATTGCGGCGATTCCCCTTGGCGGTTATGTGAAGATGCTGGATGAACGCGAGGCCCCTGTTTCCGAGGCGGATGCCCCGCGCGCCTTCAACCGCAAGCCGCTTGGCGCGCGGAGTTTCGTGATCGTCGCCGGCCCGGCAGCGAATTTCCTGTTTGCGGTGATGGCCTACGCGGTGATGTTCATGATCGGGGTGCCGGGCCTCAAGCCCGTGGTCGGTGACGTGGACCCGGGCAGTGCGGCGGCCGCCGGCGGCCTGCAGCATGGGGACGAGATCCTGATGGTGGGCAACCGCCGGGTCCAGGATTGGGATCAGGCCAACCTGCGTCTGCTGGACCGCGCGGTTCGCGCCGACGAGGTCGTGATTACGGTGCTGGACCGCGATGGCCGGGAACAGCAGCGAACGCTGACCCTGGAAAACCGGCGTGAACTCCTGGGCGAGGGGCAGTTCCTGGAACGCCTGGGTATCCGCCCGTTCCGGCCGGTGCTCGAGCCGCTGATCGGTAGCGTCGAGCGCGGGAGCCCTGCCGCCGAGGCCGGCCTGCAGGTCGGGGATCGGGTGCTCAGCGTGGATGGCGAACCGGTCGTATCCTGGAATGACTGGGTGGCCACCATCCAGGCCGCCCCCGAGGAGACCCTGCAGGTGCGGGTCAGTCGCGCCGACGGGAGCGTGGAACTCCGGGTGACGCCCGCGCGCGTCGAGGTGGAAGGGGAATCGATGGGCCGCATCGGCGCGGGTGTGGACACGGATCAGCCACAGATCCGAGAGCTGTCGACGCTGATCCGGCTTGGCCCGGTGGAGGGTTTGACCAACGGCGCCGCACGGACCTGGGAGGTCAGTGTGCTGACCCTGCGGGTCCTGGGGCGCATGATCACCGGCGAGGCGTCGGTCAAAAACATCGCCGGACCGGTTACAATCGCCGAGTTCGCGGGGATGACCGCGATCATCGGCATCACGGCCTTCCTCGGTTTCCTTGCGTTGGTCAGCGTCTCGCTGGGGATCATCAATCTGCTACCCATTCCCGTGCTGGACGGTGGCCACCTGATGTTCAACATGGTGGAGTGGATCAAGGGTAGCGCGGTCTCCGAACGCACTCAGCTGATCGGTCAGCAGCTGGGTCTGGTGGCCATTGCCGGATTGATGCTCTTGGCGTTGTACAACGATTTCACACGCTTGTTCGGGTGACCAGGCAGCGTTCGCAGCCCATCGATTTGGCGACAGACATGACTCGATCTCTCTTGCAGGCATTGATGCTGTACGGACTGCTGCTGGCCTCGGGAGGGCTATGGGCGCAGTCCTACGTGATCGATGACATCGAGATCGAGGGACTCGAGCGCATCACCGCGGGCACCACGCTGACCTACCTGCCGGTTCAGGTCGGAGATACCTTTGATGACGGTCGCAGCGGCGAAGTGATCCGTGCGCTGTTTCAGACCGGCTTCTTTTCCGACGTGCAGTTGGCGCGGCGGGGGAACATTCTGGTCGTGATCGTGGAGGAACGCCCGGCGATCAACGAAATCCGTTTCACCGGTAACCGCGACATCCCCTCGGAAGGGCTGACGGATGCCCTGCGGACGGTCGGTCTCCAGCGCGGGCGCGTGTTCAACCGGACCATCCTGGATCGGGTTGAAAACGAGTTGCGTCAGCAATACCTGGCCCGTGGCCGCTACAACGTGCAGATCGACATCGAGATTACCGAGTTGCCGCGCAACCGGGTGGATGTGGACATCACCATCGCCGAGGGCCGTGTGGCGAAGATTCGCGAGGTGAACGTTGTCGGCAACGAGAGCTTCGACAATCGTGAGCTGACACGCCGCTTCGAATCGGGGGTGCCGCGCTGGTGGGCTTTTCTGAGCCGGCGCGACAATTATTCCCGCGAGAAGCTGTCCGGCGACCTCGAACGTCTGCGCTCACGCTATCTGGACGAGGGCTTCCTGAATTTCGATGTCGATTCCACGCAGGTGACCCTGACGCCGGACCGCAAGGATATCTACATCACGATCAACATCGACGAGGGCGACCGTTTCATCATCGGCTCGGTCGGCCTCGCGGGGGAAATGGTCGTGCCGGCGCAGGAGTTGGAGGAATTGATCGCGGTGGAACCGGGGCAGATCTTCTCACGCCGCCGGGTGGTCGATTCGGCTGAGGAAATCACCCGGCGCCTGACCCTCGATGGCTTTGCCTTCGCCAACGTCAACCCGATCCCGGAGGTGGACGAGGACGCACGGACCGTGGCGCTGACCTACTTCGTGGACCCCGGCCCGCGTGTCTATGTCCGGCGCATCTCCATCACCGGCAATACCCGTACGCAGGAGAGCGTGTACCGGCGCGAACTTCGGCAGATGGAGGGCGCCTGGTTCAACGGCGAACAGGTGGACCGGTCTCGCGTGCGGCTGCAGCGCCTGCCCTTCGTGGAGACCGCGAACATCGAGACCCGGCGGGTCGCAGGCAGTGATGACGAGGTGGATCTCGAAATCTCAGTGACCGAGCGCCTATCCGGGGCGCTGTCACTCGGCGCGGGCTACTCCCAGAACCAGGGAATCCTGCTGACGGCAAGCCTCAGCCAGGACAACTTCATGGGATCCGGCAATCGGGTCACAGTGTCGGTCAGTAACAGCCAGGTTTCGCAGTTGGTCAATCTCAGCGTTCTGAACCCGCACTACACGATCCACGGAGCCAGCCGGGGTTTCTCGATCTTCTACCAGAAGATCGATGCGGAGGAGGCCAATGTCTCGCGTTTCTCGTCCGACCGTGCGGGAGCGAATGTCACCTACGGCATCCCGTTCACTGAATTCGACACCGTCAATATCCGGCCGGGGTTCCAGAATGTCCGGATCAACACGGTCCCGACGACGCCGGACGAGATCACCAATTTTATCGATCGCGAGGGCGATCGATACAATCTCTTTTCCTTGGAAGTCTCCTACACGCACGATACCCGTGACCGCGTGATCTTCGCCTCGTCCGGCCGGCGGCACCGGATCGGTTCGGAGGTAACGATCCCGGGGAGCGATCTCGAGTACTACCAGGTCACCTACAGCGGCCAGGAGATCTTCAAGCTGTCCGACACCTATTCCCTGAGCCTGTCGGCCGGGCTCGGCTATGGTGACGGTTACGGCAGCACCGGCGAACTTCCGTTCTTCGAGCACTTCTTCGCGGGTGGTATCCGGTCGGTACGCGGATTCGAGGACAACAGCCTCGGTCCGCGCGACAGCAACAACGATCCCTTCGGTGGCGACTTCCGGAGCACTGCCTCGGCGGAACTGTATTTTCCGCTACCTTTCGCGGCCGATAACCGCGCCGTGCGCATGAGCAGCTTCGTCGACGCGGGCCAAGTCTATGAGAGTTTCAGCGATTTCGATGCCGACGAGATTCGGGTGTCGGCAGGCCTTGCCCTGACCTGGATGTCGCCGGTGGGTCCGTTGAGCTTCAGCTACGCTGTTCCTCTGCGCGAGAAGGACGAAGACGACACGCAGAGCCTGCAGTTCCTCCTCGGGGCGAGCTTCTGATGCCGCGCGGCCTTTGATCACGAATTCAATCCGACACGCAGAAAGGTTTATGAAGACAAGAATCGTTATCATCCTCGGGGTCCTGCTGCTCGGAGCCTTGCTGTGGCCAGCCGCTTTGTCGGCACAGAACGTGGCCTTCGTGACCATGAACAAGATCCTCGAGGACTCGCCGCAGGCTGCCGAGGCCATGCGGGAACTGGAGCGCGAATTCTCTCCGCGGGATTCCCAGCTGGTGGCAGAGCGTGAGGAACTGCAGAAGCTGCGCGATCGGCTCGAACGGGAAGGCGAATTGATGACCGCAAACCAGCGTGCGGATCTGGAGCGGGAGTTCACCGCGCGTTCCCGCGAGTTCCGCCGGGCCCAGGAGAGCTTCACAGAGGATCTGAACGTACGCCGCAACGAGGAACTGGCCAAGCTCCAGCGCCTGATCAATGATGCCATCATCGCGCTGGCCCGGGACCGGGAAATCGACCTGATCCTGACGGAGCGCAACGTGCTGTATGCGAGCGATCGCATCGACATCACGGATGACATCATTGCCGCCATGCAGGGCCTTCGCTGAGGCAGGGTCTTTGCCGGAGGAAACGAACTCCGGATCTGCCGGCGAATGCTGCGGAACTTCCTCGGGGCGAGAGGCCTTCGCCTGCCGCGCATCGGCAGGCACTGCGCAATCGGCGGGGGAGTCGTTATACTCAAGCCTGTTCAGTCGCTGGTGAAATGGCCTTGGGCGCGATGACATGGGGGGGTGTGGTCGAGCCAGGAACCCGGCCGATTTGCTTCAGGCGCTACGCACAACCGGCGCGCGCCTTGAACTCAGCCTGGCGGCTGGCGCGTCGTGGTGTCCGGGGTTGGAACACAACCAGGGGTCTTCGTCGGCCATGCGGTCTGCGCGATGCCGAAATGCAAACAACAAGAAAAAGGTAGTGGCCATATGGACGGTCTGAGCATACTCGAGGTGATGCGCTATCTGCCGCATCGATACCCCTTCCTCCTCATCGACCGGGTCACGGACTACGAGCCGGGAAAATACCTCGTCGCGCTGAAGAACGTCAGCATCAATGAGCCCTACTTCCAAGGCCATTTTCCGGTCAAGCCGGTGATGCCGGGGGTCCTGATCCTCGAGGCCCTGGCGCAGGCCACCGGGCTCCTGGCCTTCAAGACCGAGGAACATCAGGGGGTCAATCAGGACAAGAAGCAGCTGTATCTCTTCGTCGGCATCGATCAGGCGCGCTTCCGGCGCCAGGTGGAACCGGGCGATCAGCTGCGGCTTCGCGTCGAGCATATCCGGACGGTGCGGGGCATCTGGAAGTTTTCTGCCGAGGCTCACGTGGGTGACGATCTCTGTGCCTCCGCCGATCTGATGTGCGTGGGCAAGGAAATCGAGTGATGATCGACCCGCGCGCCGATATCCATCCCAGCGCAGAGATCGACCCCTCGGCGCAGGTTGGGCCGTTCTCCGTGATCGGAGCACACGTGCGCATCGGTGCCGGGACCTGGGTCGGTCCCCACGTGGTGATTCAGGGTCCCACGGAGATCGGGCAGGACAATCGCATCTATCAATTCGCTTCGATCGGCGAGGCCCCGCAGGACACCAGCTATCGCGGCGAACCCACGCGCCTGGTGATTGGAGACCGCAACGTCATTCGTGAGTCGGTGACCCTGAACCGGGGCACGGAACGTGGTCGCGGCGAGACCTCGATCGGTCACGACAACCTGATCATGGCCTACGTCCATATCGCCCATGACTGCATCATCGGCAACGGGATCATCTTCTCGAACGCGGCTTCCCTGGCCGGCCATGTGGAGGTGCAGGATCATTGCACCCTGGGCGGCTTCACGCTGGTCCACCAATTCTGCCGTGTCGGCTCCTACGCCTTCACCAGCATGGGGTCGGCCCTGAACCGCGATCTGCCTCCCTACTGCCTCGCCAGCGGCAACTACGCCCGGTTGATCGGAATCAACAAGGTGGGGCTGCGCCGCAAGGGGTTCAGTGAGGCCAGCATCAACGGCCTGCACCGGGCCTTCGCGGAGGTGCTGCGCGGGCGGAGTGACCGCAAGTCCCGCGTCGCCAGTCTGCTGGCCGAGACCGAGGTGCCCGAGGTTCGCAATCTGCTTGCGTTCATCCAGGACAGCTCGCGCGGCATCCTGCGCGCTGGGCGCGTCTGAGTCCCGCGAGAGCCTTGGGGACGTGGTCGGGTTAGCCCAAAGGGCGTAACCCGACGGGCCTCGCACCCCACCCATGGGCGCAAAATAGCGTCGTCTCCGGGACTCGCGGGATCACGCGGCATGCTCCGAACGCTCGCTGGACGATCTTAGTGGGCCGTTTTCGGGCCTATCCGCAGGGCTGGATTTCGGTCGTTTCCTTTGGGCTTCATGGCTTTGCGGCTGCCTGCTCGATGGTCTCGATGGCGTCGGCAGCCGTCTCCCGAACCTCCGGGTCCGGATCGTCGAGGCAGGGCCGTATCAGCGGCAGGATGCCGGTTGCGCCGGTCAGGGAGAGGGCATGGCAGGCGTCGGCGCGGATGCGCGGCTCCGGGTGCCGCGTCAGCGGGGCCAGGCGGTCGGCCAATCCCTCGAGCAGACCACCGGTCTCCTGCAACTCCTCCAGGGTCGCCATCACCCCGATGCGTACGCTGAGGCCGCTGCCAGGGTCGCCGAGGAGGTCCACGAGGCGCGGCAGCAGCGCGGGGTCCTGTTGCACGCGGACCGCCACCTGCGCCCGCCGTCCCGTGGCAAGGAGGTCGGACAGGTAATGGGTCATTCCGTCTTCCCGCCCGGCCAGGTCGGCCCAGTGCCGCAACTCGGCCGGAGTGTGCAGGCCAGGGAATTCGAACGGGCCGATCCGCATCCAGGGGACCGCGCGCACGCCGAGTTCCCGAGCCAACGCTGGCCGGACTGCAATATTCACCACCTCGAGTCTCCCTAGGACACCTTCCTTGATCAGGCTGCCAAGTCCTTCCAGCGCGCCGGCGCAGTGCGGGCAGCCGGGCGCGACCAGCAGGAGGGCCTCGACCGCGGCGCCGGTGGTTTCGGTTGGATGGCTCATCATTTGGCTCCAGGCCCGTTTTCGCAGCGTCAAGTGATCTTTCGGATCGGCCGCCCACGGAATCGACTGGTTACAGCGGCGTCCTGGCGGGTCCAGTGGCGGAGCATAGCCGCTGCGCAGGAATTCTTCTTGTTCCAAAGGGAGCAAGGAAACCTTGATCCAGGGAGAGGCACGCCCGTGGAAGGGTAGAATGAGGACACCGTAGGTCTCCATGTTTCGGTGAATCCGACGAACGCGGGGGAGGTGCTCGTATGACAGGAATGCGCCGGAGGTCCGATCTGCCGACGAAGGTCTGTGGTGCCTGTGGGCGGCCGTTTTCCTGGCGTCGGAAATGGCGCGACTGCTGGGATGAAGTCCGTTACTGCTCCGATCGCTGCCGTCACGCCGTGCGGCGGGAGCAGCGAAAGGCGCCCACGCCATGAGGACCCTGCGGTTTGTGCTGGGTGATCAGTTGTCCCGGGGGCTGAGTGCACTGGCCGATCTGGATGCCGAGCGTGATGTCGTGCTTCTGGTCGAGGTCCATGAGGAGGCCACCTATGTACGGCATCATCAGCAGAAGATCGCCCTGGTACTGTCGGCGATGCGCCATTTTGCCGACGACCTGCGGGCCGAGGGTGTCGCGGTCGACTACGTTCGCCTCGACGACCCCGATAACACGGGCTCATTTACCGGAGAACTCGGGCGCGCGCTCTTGCGACACGCCGTTGACCGGGTGGTGGTGACGGAGCCGGGGGAGTGGCGGGTGTTCGAGCGGATGCAGAGCTGGAGCCATGCCTTCGACACGCCGATCGAGATTCGCGAAGACGATCGCTTTCTGTGCTCGCACCGGCGGTTCGAGGCATGGGCAAAGGGGCGAAAGGCGCTGCGCATGGAGTATTTTTACCGGGAGATGCGCCGCGAGACGGGCTGGCTGATGCGGGAGGGCGACCCTGAGGGCGGGCGCTGGAACTTCGACCCGGAGAACCGCAGGGCGCTCCCTCGCGATGTTGCGCCGCCGGCCCGGCTTCGTTTCCCGCCGGATGCGATCACCCGGGAGGTGATGGCGCTCGTCGCGGATCGCTTCGGCGATCATTTCGGAGAACTGGATCGGTTCGGGTGGGCGGTGACCCGAAGCGATGCGCTGAGGGCGCTGGCCGACTTCATCGCGGTCGCCCTGCCGCGCTTCGGCGACTACCAGGACGCAATGCAGCGTGGCGAGGATTTTCTCTTCCACGCCCTCCTGTCGCCGTGCATCAACATCGGTCTGCTGAGCCCCCGCGAGGTGTGCGAGGCGGCGCTGTCGGCTTATGCCAAGGGCGAAGCGCCGCTGCCGGCAGTCGAGGGATTCGTACGCCAGATTCTCGGTTGGCGGGAGTACGTGCGCGGCCTCTACTGGCTTCGAATGCCCGGCTATGCGGCCACGAATTTTCTCGAGGCGAGCCGGCCTTTACCGGATTTCTATTGGACGGGCGAGACCGATCTGCGCTGCCTGCGTGAGACCATCGAGGGCACACGGCGGAATGCCTATGCCCATCACATCCAGCGGTTGATGATCACCGGCAACTTCGCGTTGCTGGCGGGTATTGCACCGGCGGAGGTGGAGGCCTGGTATCTGATCGTCTATGCCGACGCCTTCGAGTGGGTGGAATTGCCGAACACCCACGGCATGGCCCTGCACGCCGACGGGGGTCTCCTGGGCTCGAAGCCCTATGCGGCCTCCGGGGCCTACATCGACCGGATGTCCGATTATTGCGGCCCCTGCATGTACAGCCCGAAGAGCAAGCTTGGCGAGGGCGCCTGTCCGTTCAACTATCTGTACTGGTATTTCCTGATGGAAAACGAGCGACGGCTGGCCGGTAATCCGCGGATGGCCATGCCTTATCGCACGCTGGCCCGCATGAGCCTGGAGCGGCGGGAGGAAATCGCCCGCCAGTCTCGGGAGTTCCTGGCGGGGTTGGATCCGAGATAACGATCATGGTCCGGCGCCAGCCCTGACGAGGAAAAGGCGCGCCACGGACGAAAACAGAAACACGACGAAAACAGAAACACACGGAAAAGCGTTTGCATGCCCGTCACATTCCGTGCTGTCCGTGTTCTTCCGTGGCGGTATTTTCACGCGAATGGGCCATGCGGGATGCAGGATCAGTTCGCCTCGCCAGAGGTAGGGAATGAGGGGGCAGGGAATCTCCGGGGCGGGCGGTAGATCACGGCGGGTTATTCCCCTATGCTACGTGCCTAATCTGCGCGCCGGGTTTCCTGGCGCGCTCCGTTTCGGGTCCGTTGGGGCGGTTCCGGGGTGGATACACACAGGAACGGGGGCCTGTCGTTCGTCGTGAATCCTTATGCCATTTTCCTGCTCTACCTGCTGGCCATTCTCGGCTTCGTGGCGGTGACGCTGCTGATGAACCGGGTGCTGGGGCCGAAGCCCGTGGCGTCGGCGATGAAGCTCGATCCGTTCGAATGCGGTGCCGAGCCGGTCGATCGGATGAACGTCAAGGCCGTGCCGGTGAAGTATTACGGCATCGCGGTGGTGTTCATCCTGTTCGAGCTGGAGACGGTGTTCCTGTTCCTCTGGGCCCTGGGTGCGCAGCCGCTGACCGGGACCCTGCTGCTGGTGTTCGGCTTCTTCCTGCTGCTGCTGGTGCTCCTGGTGCTGTATGTCTGGAAATCCGGCCTGCTGGAGGACGTTCGCACATGAAGATCGATCTTCGCAGGGCGCCAGAGTGCAGCGTCATCCGCCGTTGGGACGTGGCCGTTGACTTAAGGTTCCTGACCACCGGCAGGACGGATGACGGCCTTCGGCCTTTCCCGCCCTGCGTATTACGGGCGGGGGGGCGATGAACCAGGTCCACGAAAAATCGAGTGCTTTCGAGTACCTGACCACCCGGAAGGACGATCTGGTCGGATGGGCACGCAAGTTCTCGATCTTCCCCTACCCGTTCGTCACCGCCTGTTGCGCGATGGAATTCATGTCGGTGAGTTCGACGATGTACGACACTGACCGCTTCGGTGCCGCGCTGCCGCGTTTTTCCCCGCGCCAGTCGGACTTGCTGATGGTGGTCGGCACGATCACGCACAAACAGGCGCCGATCCTGAAGAAGGTCTACGAGCAGATGTGCGAACCGAAATGGGTGATGGCCTTCGGTGTCTGCGCGACCAGCGGCGGGTTCTACCAAAACTACGCGGCGCTGCAGGGCATCGACAAGATCATCCCGGTGGACGTCTACATCCCCGGCTGCCCGCCCCGTCCCGAGTCGGTGATCGATGGGATCATGCAGTTGCAGGACAAGATCGCCAACGCCAGCCACCCCATCATCAACGAGAAGTTCTGAACATGGACCAGGGTCTGCTCGAACGATTGCGGGAACGGCTTGACGGAGACGGCCGCGAGCCCGTCTTCGCGCACGGTCTGCTCGTGGTGCAGCTGCCGCGCGAGGCGCTGCTCGATACCGTGAAGCTGCTGAAGGACGCGTTCGGGTTCGACCTGTTTCTGGACGTCACCGCCATCGATTGGCCGCAGCGCGAGCCCCGCTTCGACGTGGTCTATCACTTCTACTCCACGCGCGATCACGTGCGGGTACGTCTGAAAACGACGGTCACCATGGCCGACCCGGTCGTGGATTCGCTGCTGGACCACTATGGCTCCGCGCACTTCATGGAGCGCGAGTGCCACGACATGTTCGGCATTGTGTTCCGCGGCAACGCGGATCTGCGTCCCATCCTTCTCTACGAGGGCTTCGAAGGTCACCCGCTGCGCAAGGATTACCCCAAGGAGCGTGAACAGCCCCTGGTCAGGTACCGCGAATGACGCGATCTTTTCCGAACGTAGGGCGGAAGAGGCCGAAGGCCGTCATCCGCCATCCGGCGTGTTGCACAATCCCGTTCGCTGCGGGCCGTGGCCAGCGCTGCGCGGCGGCTGACGCTGCGCTGTTCCGCCCTAACGCGGGCTGTGGGCCCTCGGTGTCATGACGATGCGGGACGAAGAGCAGACGCTGCCGAACCCCGTGCGCCCGGCCTTCGATCGCCCCTCCACCGAGGATGGGGTGATCGTCAGCATCGGGCCGTCGCACCCGGCGACCCACGGCACGCTGCAGATCATCGCCGAACTCAGCGGCGAGCGGGTGGTGCGCGCCGACGTCCACTGCGGCTACCTGCACCGCGGCTTCGAGAAGGAGTGCGAGGCCCACACCTGGCACACGCTGATCCCCTTCGTCGACCGGCTGAACTATTGCTCGGCCCTGATGAACAACTTCGCCTACTGCGATGCGGTCGAGACCCTGATGGGGGTGGAGATCACGCCGCGCACCCGCTACCTGCGCACTTTGCTCGCCGAATATTCGCGCATTGCCGACCACATCACCTGCATCGCGGCCTCGGTGATGGAGATGGGGGCGATGACCGCCTTCCTCTACCTGATGACCATCCGCGACTACATCTACGAGCACCTTGCCGATCTGACCGGGGCGCGCGTCACCTACAGCTATGGGCGCATCGGCGGGCTGGCAAACGACCTTCCCGAGGGCTGGATCAAGCGTCTGGAAGAGATCCTCGACGAGTACGAGGTCTACGTCGGTCGGATTCACGGGCTGCTCGATCGCAACCGCATCTTCATCGACCGGACGCGGGACGTCGGGGTGCTGACGACCGAGGAGGCCATCCACTGGGGCTTCACCGGACCGATCCTGCGTTCCACCGGCGTGCCGCGCGACCTGCGCAAGGACACGCCGTACCTCGCCTACGACGAGCTCGACTTCGAGGTGCCGGTTGGTATCAAGGGCGACAACTACGACCGGTACTTCGTGCGCATGCGCGAGATGGACGAGTCGGTGTACATGATCCGGCAACTGATCGAAATGCTTCCCGACGGCCCCGTCAACGTCGACGACCGGCGTTGCACCTTCCCCGAGAAGGATCTCGTCTACTCCGAGATCGAATCGCTGATCAACCACTTCAAACTGGTGATCGACGGGCCCCAGGTGCCCGCTGGCGAGGTCTACCGCGCCCACGAGGCGGCCAACGGCGAACTGGGTTTCTTCCTGGTCAGCGATGGCAGCGGAACACCGCACCGGGTGCACGTGCGCGCACCCAGCTTCGTGCACATGGGCGGGCTGCACCGGTTGCTGGAGGGTTACCAGCTCGCGGACATCGTATCCACCTTCGGCACCGTGAACATGATCGGTGGGGAGTGCGATCGGTGAAGCACCTGATCCCTGAATTCGAGCGCCTGAAGACCCGGCTGCCGCCGGGTCACGATGCGACGCTGCTGGTCCCCTGCCTGCGCCGCATCCAGGAGGATCGCGGTTTCATCGACAACAGCGACATCGACGGGCTGGTCGAGTACCTGGGTATTCCGCGCATCCAGATCGAGGAGGCCCTGTCGTTCTACGGCATGCTGCGGCGCAAGCCGATCGGGCGCTGGCACCTCCAGGTTTGCCGTAACGTGTCCTGCTCGATGCGCGGCGCCGAGCGCCTGATCGATCAGCTCATCGGGAAACTGGGCGTGCAGCCGGGCGAGACCACCCCGGACGGCCGCTTCACCCTGTCCACTGTGGAGTGCCTGGGATCCTGCGGCACCGCACCGGTGGTGATGGTGAACGAGGCCTACCACGAAAACCTGAGCGCCGCGGATCTGGACGCCCTGCTCGAGAGGCTGGACTGAGATGACCGGGCGCAAGGTATTGATGGACTTCGAGGTCACGCCGACCTCGCACTCGCTGGACGACTACCGTGCGCGCGGTGGGTACGAGGCGCTGGAAAAGGTCTTGCGTACCATGAAGCCCCGGGAGGTGACCCAGGAGATCGTCGATTCGGGCCTGCAGGGGCGGGGCGGGGCGGCCTTCCCGGCTGGGCGCAAGTGGCAGGGGATCGATCCCGACGACGGCCAGCCGCATTACCTGATCGCCAACGCCGATGAAGGCGAACCCGGCACCTTCAAGGACCGCTGGGTGCTCGAGTACACTCCGCACACGCTGCTTGAGTCCATGCTCCTCAGCTGCTACGCGCTGGGTGTGCGGCACTGCTTCGTGTACATCCGTGGTGAATACGACCTGCCCTGGCGGCGTCTGGATGCCGCGGTGGAGGAGGCCTATGCCGCGGGCTACTTCGGCGAGAACATCCTGGGCAGCGATTTTTCCTGCGATCTCTTCGTGTTTCGCGGTGCCGGGGCCTACGTCTGCGGCGAGGCCTCCTCGTTGCTCGGTTCCATCGAGGGCACGCGGGCCTTTCCGCGCAACCGGCCTCCGCGCATGACCGTTCGCGGCCTCCACCAGGCGCCGACCGTGGTGAACAACGTCGAGACCCTGGCGACCATCGCCTGGATCATCCGCAACGGCGCGAGTGCCTTCCGGGAGGTCGGCACCGAAAAGAGCCCGGGGACCCGGCTGATCTCGATCTCCGGGCACATTGCGCGTCCCGGCGTCTACGAGGTGGAACTGGGGTACTCCTGGGCGAGGTTCCTGCATGAGGACTGCGGTGGCGTGCTGGGCGGACGGCCCCTGAAGGCGGTGATCCCCGGCGGAATCTCTTCACAGGTGCTGACCGGAAAGGACGCCAAGGTCCTGACCGCGGGCGAAGTGGAGGGTCTGACACTGGATCACGAGAAGCTGCGCTCGGCCGGTTCGTCGCTGGGCTCGGGTGGGATGATCGTGATCGCCGAGGGCACCTGCATGGTCCGGCTCCTGCAGATCATGCTCCGCTTCTACCATCACGAGTCCTGCGGCCAGTGCACGCCCTGCCGGGAGGGCACCGGCTGGATGCATCGGATCATCGACCGCATCGTCGCTGGCGACGGGCGGCCCGAGGATCTCGAGCGCTTGAATTACATCGCCGGCTTCAACGACGGCACGACCATCTGCGGCCTCGGGGATGCGGCGGGCTACGCGGCCACCGCGATGCTAGACAACTTCCGCGAGGAGTTCGACTACTTCATCGAGCACAAGCGCTCCAAGTTCGCGGGGAACCTGGAATGACCGCGATCTTCATCAACGGGCAGCCGGTCGAGACGGGGGAGCACACGACCGTGCTTCAGGCCGCGCTGGCGAACGGGTTCTACATCCCCCATTTCTGCTGGCACCCGGCGTTGTCGATCGTCGGCAACTGCCGGGTCTGCGTGGTCGAGCAGGAGGGCCGCGGGGTCGGCATTGCCTGCAACATGCCGATCAGCGACGGCATGCGCGTTCTCACCGATTCCGACCCGGTGCGGGCACAGCGCAAGGCAATGCTGCAGTTCATCCTGTTGAACCACCCGGTGGACTGCGGCATCTGCGACAAGGCGGGCGAGTGCGCGCTGCAGGACTATCACTATGAGTACAACGGCGAGCCGGCCATCTCGGGCGATCCGAAACTGCCTTCGACCAAGTTCTTCCCGCTGTCGGAGCGGATCCTCCTCGACAACGAGCGCTGCATCCTCTGTTCGCGCTGCGTGCGCTTCACCCGCGAGATCTCGAAATCCAACGTACTCGGGCTGGAACACCGCGGCGACAGCATGCTGGTGCGGCCGGCCGAGGGGCGCACGCTGGACGACGATCCCTATTCCGACAACGTCGTCGACATCTGCCCGGTCGGCGCGCTGCTGTCGCGCTCGTTCCTGTATCAGTCCCGGGTCTGGTACCTGGAGCCGACACCCTCGGTATGTCCGGGCTGCGCCCGCGGCTGCACGGTACAACTCTGGCACCGCAAGGCGGAGTGGCGTGTCAAGGGGCTGGACGAACGGCACAATACCCGTATCCATCGCGTCACGCCGCTGGAAAACCCCCGCGTCAATGGGCCGTGGATTTGCAACAAGGGCCGCGACCTCCCGGAACTGCTCGACCGCCCAAGGGCCACGCAGGCGCTGCAAAAGGGGGAGACGGTCTCCCTGATGCAGGCGATCGAGGCCGCTCGGGGCCTGCTCGACCAGGCGGGCAAGCGCGTGGCGCTGGTCTCGAGCTGGGGCTCGAACGAGGAGCTGCGGGCCTTCCGCAACTCGCTCGGTGACTATTTCACCAGCTTTGTGAAGCCCGACCACCTGCCCCTGGAGGGAGAAGTGGTGGAGGACGATCTGCTGATCCGGGCCGACAAGAATCCGAATACCCGGGCCGGCCAGGATCTGCTGGGGGCGGGCGTCGTCCAGATTCCGGAAGACACCGACCTGATCCTGGTCTGGGGTGAGGGGACCGATTTCGGGACCCTGCCACGTGGCGCGAAGATCCTGTTCCTGGGTTCCTGGCTGCTGCCGGAGAACGGCCACGCCGACGTCTTCATCCCCATCAGCATCCAGACCGAGCGGCGCGGTCATTACACCAACTTCGAAGGGGTGGTCAGCGCGTTTGAACCCTGCCAGCCCCGCCGGGACGGTGTGATCGACGCCGAGACACTGTTTCCCCTGCTCTCTGCACCGGGCGGGTCGGCATCGGGCGGGGGTGCCGCGTGATCCAGGATCTGGTCGTGCACGGTGTCTTCATCGTCTATGCCGTGCTGATGCTGATGACCGTCGGGCTGGTGCTGACCTGGGTCGAGCGCAAGCAGGCGGCGATCATGTCCGACCGTATCGGCGCCAACCGTGCCTACCTGCGCATCCCCTTCACCCAAGTGAAACTGATCTGGTGGGGACTGTTCCACGGTCTTGCCGATGGCTTGAAGATGCTGCTGAAGGAGGACTGGCGGCCGAACTCCTACGATCGCATGGCCTACGCGGTCGCGCCCTGGTTTGCCTTCGTACCGGTGATGGCGGTCTTCGCGGTGATCCCCTTCGGCGGCGAGCTGGTGCCGGGCACGTTCTTCGGCTGGTTCGAGGGAACGTCGGAATGGTTCGGGGACCGGAGTTACGCGATGCAGGTGGCGCCGCTGGACGCGGGCCTGCTGATCGTGTTCGCGCTCGGCGGCATCGCGGTGATCGGCGCGATGCTGGCCGGCTGGTCGTCCAACAACAAGTTTTCGCTGCTTGGCGCGGTGCGCGCGGGCTCGCAGATGATCTCCTACGAACTGGTGATCGGCCTGACCGTCGTGGGCCTGATCCTGATCTACGGGACGGTCAATCTGGTCAGCATCGTCGAGCAGCAGTCCGGCGTCCTGTTCGGCTTCATCCCGGCCTGGGGCATCTTCCTGCAGCCCTTCGCTGCGATCCTGTTCCTGGTGGCGGCCCAGGCCGAGAACCAGCGCATTCCCTTCGACCTGCCCGAGGCGGAATCGGAATTGATTGCCGGCTACTTCACCGAATACAGCGCGATGAAGATGGGCCTGTTCATGTTCGCGGAGTTCATCCACATCGCGATCATCGCGGCGCTGTTCACCACGCTGTTCCTGGGCGGCTACAACCTGCCGTACATGACCGACGCCGGCTTCCTGCTGCCTGGCGGCTTCGAGATCGCGCTGCCACACGTGCTGGTGGTGCTGCTGCAGATCACCGTGTTCTGGGTGAAGGTCTTCCTGATGTGCGGCTTCCTGATTCTCGTGCGCTGGTCTCTGCCGCGTTTTCGCTACGATCAGCTGCTCAGCTTCGCCTGGCGCTTCCTGCTCCCGCTGGCCTTGATCAACCTGGCCATCACCGCCGTTGCGGTGTGGGCGATCCAGGCAGCCGGCGCATGAAGAAGGTCATCGATCGGCGCCGCAAGTACTGGAACGAACCAACCCTCGGCTGGTGGGAACGCTTTTACCTGTTCGAGGTGCTGCGCGGGTTCTCGATCACCGGCGGCGTCTTCCTGCGCAACATGAAGCGCTGGATCACCGGGGGCAAGGGCGCGCTGACCGCCTACTATCCCGAGGAGACCCGGGCGGACTACGCCGCGCACAACCGCGGCAAGCACGTGCTGACCCAGCGTCCCGACGGACGGCCGCAGTGCATCGCCTGCAACCTCTGCGCGACCGTGTGCCCGGCCCGGGTGATCGAGATCGAGGCCGGCTTCGACCCCGACGACCCGGCGCATCCGAAATATCCCAAGCGCTTCGAGATCGACTACTCGCGCTGCATCTTCTGCGGCTTCTGCGTGGAGGTCTGCCCCGAGGACGCGATCCGCATGGTTCGTCAGGTTCCCGGGCTTCCGGTGCCCGACCGCGATCACGGTATGTGGTTGGGGCGTGAAGAACTGCTGACTTGGCAGCCGGCCCGCGATCCGGCCAAGCCCTACCCGCCGAAGGAGGGTCCGAAGTGACCATCGAGACGGTCTTCCTGATGGTCTTCGCGCTGGGTGCGCTGACCGGCGCGGTGGCCATGTTCTTTCTGCGCCACCCGATGCGCGTGGCGCTGGCCCTGATCGGCACCATGGTCTCGCTGGCCGCAATCTACGCCCAGCTCGGCATGCACGTGATCGCGGTCTTTCAGGTCCTGATCTACGTCGGCGCGGTGATGGTGTTCATGATCTACGCCATCATGCTGCTGGACGTGCGCGACCGCTCGTTCACCGAGCGCTTCTCGCCGCTGCTGGTGGCCGGTCTGGCGGGTCTGCTGCTGCTCCTGGGGGTGCTGATCGACGGCCTGCTGCGCGGCCAGCCGTTCCCGGCCGTGGACGTGCCGCCGGATGCCTTCAGTGTCGGTACCTTCGCCATCGTCTTCATGGAGCAGTTCTGGGTGTACTTCGCGCTGACCGCGGTGCTGCTCCTGGTGGCGGAAATCGCGGCCAGCGCGGTGATCGATATCCGCCGTCGGGGGCAGGACGTCGCGGCGGCCCAGGCCGAAAGGGGGAATGACCGTGGATGACACCACCTTTCTGCTGGCGCTCTCAGGCATGTTGTTCGCCCTCGGGCTGGTCGGCGTCATCGTCCGGCGCAACCTGCTGGTGATGCTGATGTTCCTGGAATTGATGCTCAACGGCGTGATCCTCAGCCTCGTGGTCTTCACCCAATTGCTCGGGGCGGAGGCCGGCGCGGTGCTGGTGTTTCTGGTCTTCGTGGTCGCGGCAGCGGAGATTGCGATTGCCGTGCCGATCCTGCTTCTGCTGGTGCGCACCGGGCGCACGCTGGATCCCGGCGCCTACGCCGGCCTGAAGGGGTAACGGGCGATGAACGGACTCCTGACGCTGCTCGTCCTGCTGCCGCTCGCCGGCTTTCTCGTAAACGGGCTGCTCGGCCGCCGTGTGGGGCCGGTCTTCGTGAATGTCGTCGGCGTGGGCCTGCCGCTGGCCGCCTTCGGCGTGGCCGTCTGGGCCTGGCGGATCCTCGAGGCCGGGGGCGGTGAGCCGCTGATCGAGACCGTCTTCACCTGGGCGCTGGTCGGCGAACATGTCTTCGAGGTGTCCTTCTACCTCGACCGCCTGAGCGCCGTGATGGCGCTGATCGTCACCGGGGTCGGTGCGCTGATCCACATCTACTCGATCGGCTACATGAAGGGCGACGAGAGCTATGCGCGTTACTTCGCCTACCTGAACCTGTTCCTGTTCTTCATGCTGCTGCTGGTGCTGGGGCGTTCCCTGCTGGTGCTGTTCGTCGGCTGGGAGGGCGTGGGGCTCGCCTCCTACCTGCTGATCGGCTTCTGGTTCCAGGACGTCGACAAGGCCCGCGCCGGGCGCAAGGCCTTCATCACCAACCGCGTCGGCGACGCCGGCTTCCTGCTCGGCATGTTCCTGATCTTTACCGCCGTGGGCACGCTGGAGATGGACCAGATCAACCAGGCCTTTGCCGGCGGGCTGATCCCCGTGGGCGTTGCCACGGCCGCCGGCATCCTGCTGTTCATCGGCGCCACCGGCAAGTC
>SKJG01000063.1 GCA_007116035.1 Thioalkalivibrio sp. | reverse complement strand
GGTCACCGCCGTGCCGCGATCCAGCCTCCACGAAGCCTGCCTCCAGGGTACGCAGGCCTTGAAGGCCCTATTTCCGCCTCAAAAATGGCCCTTCAAGGCCGTTTCAGGACTCCAAATCGTGCTATTTTTCTCTTTACATCAATGGTTTGTCTTGGTCCGACCCCGGGGGTTTTGTTCCCAGGCTAGGGCGTGTTGGACGATGAGGTCGAGGTTGTCGTATTCGGGGTGCCAGCCGAGGACGCGGCGGATGCGATCGGCATTGGCGGTGAGGGCGGGGGGGTCGCCGGGGCGGCGGTCGCCGTAGTGCACGGTGAAATCGATGCCGCTGATGCGTTTGACCGACTCGAGGACCTCCAGCACGCTGTAGCCGCGGCCGTAGCCGCAGTTCAGCACCTGCGACTCCCCGCCGGCCTGCAGATGATCCAGCGCGCGCACGTGCGCGGCGGCCAGGTCCTCGACGTGGATGTAATCGCGCACGCAGGTTCCGTCGGCCGTGTCGTAGTCGGTGCCGAACACGGTGATGGCGTCGCGCTGGCCGGTCGCCGCCTGGCAGGCGACCTTGATCAGGTGCGTCGCGTCCGGGAACGACTGCCCCAAGCGCCCCTGCGGATCAGCGCCGGCCACGTTGAAGTAGCGCAGGCTCACGTAGTGCAGGTCCGACGCGGCGCCCAGGTCCATCAGCATGCGCTCAGACATCATCTTCGATGCGCCGTAGGGATTGATGGGCTGCAGCGGCGCATCCTCCGCCACCGAGGCCGTATCGGGAATGCCGTACACCGCGGCCGTGGACGAGAACACGAAGAATCGAGTCCCCGCTTCCGCACAGACCTGCAGGAGGTTCAACGTGTTGCGGGTGTTGTTGCTGTAATACTTGATCGGATCCGCCACCGATTCGGGAACGACGATGTGCGCCGCGAAGTGCAGCACCCCATCGAAAGCGCCCGACTGGAACACGGAGCGCAAGCGCGCCTGGTCGGCGAGATCGGCCTCGATCAACTCGGCGTCGCCCACCGCCCAGCGGTGCCCGGTGCTGAGGTTGTCGTAGACGACGACGTCATGCCCCGCTTCACGCAGGTGGCGCACCACATGGCTGCCGATATACCCCGCACCGCCCGTCACCAATACCTTCATAGACAACCCTCTTGATCAATAAAATGACGCATCGCCCAGCCCGAATCATCATGAACCGGGAAACAACATGGCTCCTGCGGATAGCAACACGCCCATCGCCTGAGATGGTAACCCGGATGCCCCGAGCATCGCCCCCGCCTACCTCCCTATATCGGCAGCATGAGGCCTTTCTACAACGCCGCAGGAGGCCAGCCCCTGGCCGATGGGGGTTTCCGGCGCCAGATTGGCGAGAGGGCTCGCCTACGGGAAAAGGCTCATGCGGAGAGTGCGTTGTGCACGACAGGACGGCTTGCGGAGCTTCGTGATAATCAGGTCCAGTCTTTGCAACGCATGCCATCCAGCGCGGCTCGGCGCAATTAGAAAAGGTCTGCCGCTAATAGAGAAGAACCCTTGCTCACACCCCGACAACCGCCTGCGGTGTTCCCATATCGAGCCCACGCGTTATAGTGCAGCAGGGCTTCGATTGCAGAGGCGGAGCGAGACGTGTCTCTCTCCCCACTTTTGCCACGGCCAGAACCCAACCGGATCAAGGGTCCACAGCATTGCGCATATTCGGGCACCACGTCTCGGGCGCCGCCATGATCTTGGCTGGGGTCGAGATCATCATCGTCTACGCGAGCCTTCATCTTGCCCTGTTATTCATGGCGGAAGGTTCTCCCACCGGTGTCGTGCTACACACCGAGGCACTGGGCGCGACGGCCCTGGTCCTGGCGGGCATGCTGGTCGCGGGCCTGTACGGGCGCGAACAGTGGGAGGCGGTCAACGCACACTGGTTCCACGAGGCCCTGCGGATCGGGCTGGGCCTGTCTCTGAGCGCCGCCATCCTGATCGTCTACGGAGCCGTCGCAATCTGGTCGCTGCTCGATGTCCCCACCGTTGCCTTGGGCATGGGCTTTGCGTTCGTGGCCCTGTTCAGCGAGCGCAGGTTCTATCGCCACCTGCGGAGCTCCCAAGCCCTTGAGCGGCGCATGATCGTACTGGGCGCGGGCACCCGAGCGCTGGCCGTCGAGAAGACCCATGTAGGAGGCTCCGCGCGCACCCCCTTCAAAGTACTGGCCTACGTCATCCCGCACGCCGAAACGTCCTCCTACGACGCTCCGGAAGACCGTGTAATACGCATGCAGCCGCCGCAGAGACTGCTCGACCTCGTGCGCGCACTCGGTGCCGACGAGATCATCGTCGCGATCCGCGACCGGCGCGGCCATCTGCCGATCAAGGAGCTGCTCGAGTGCAAGCTTCAGGGAATCACCGTCACCGAAGCCTCCGCGTTCTTCGAGCGCGAGCACCAGCACCTGCAGCTGGATTCGCTCAATGCGAGTTGGCTGATCTTCGGCACCGGTTTTCGCCAGACCTGGTTCGGCAGGCTGGCGAAGCGCGGGTTCGACCTCACGGCCAGCACCGTCCTGATGGTGCTGACCCTCCCGATCATGTTGCTCACCGCGGTGGCCATCCGCCTGGACAGCCGCGGGCCCGTCCTTTACTGGCAGACGCGCGTCGGACGCGGCAACACGAACTTCGAGATGTGCAAGTTCCGCAGCATGCGCGAGGACGCCGAACGGGACGGCGTGGCCAAGTGGGCGACGGGGGACGACGACCGCGTGACCCGGGTCGGGCGCGTGATCCGCAAGCTCCGCATCGACGAATTGCCGCAGATCATCAATGTGCTCAGGGGGGAGATGTCGTTTGTCGGGCCGCGACCGGAACGGCCGTTCTTCGTCAACCAGCTCAGCGAGCAGATCCCCTACTTCCTGGCCCGGCACAGCATTCGCCCGGGGATCACCGGCTGGGCCCAGGTGCGTTACCCCTACGGCGCGTCCGTGGAAGACGCCAAGCAGAAACTCCAGTATGACCTGTACTACGTGAAGAACCACACGCTCTTTCTCGACATCGTGATCCTGCTGGAGACGGTGAAGGTCGTGCTGTTCGGGCGGGGCGCCCGCTGAGGAACGTGGGAGGCATGTCTTTCGCCAGGCTCAGGCCGAGCGGGGACCGCCGGGTTCGTTCATG
>SKJG01000179.1 GCA_007116035.1 Thioalkalivibrio sp. | reverse complement strand
TTGCGAACGCCGAAAGTCCTTGACGTTGTGCTTGACATCCTCCCCACGGCTAAAGCCGGGGGCTTCTCGCGCAATTTTGGTGAATACTCCCGTCATCATCGCGCCTCATCATCGCCGTGGACATCCGCCATCCGCGTCGCCTGCGCGACCCACCAGAACCTCGAGCAACTGATCCGGGACGGCCGGTTCCGCGAGGACCTCTACTACCGGATCCGCGAGATCGCGGTGCTGAGCCCGCCACTGCGCGAACGCCAGAGCGACCGCAGCCTGCTCGCCCAGGCCGCCGAACTTCTGGGGGTCACCCGGCCCACGCGCTACAACCTGCTGGACACGTTCGGACTGCGCAAGGCGAACGAACCAGACGAGAGCCTTCCGCAAGACGGGAAAGACCGCAGACCGTCACCCGCCGACAAGGCCAATGAAGGGGAAAAGCCGTCGAATAGATATAGACTTTTCAACACGATGGGTCTATACACAACGGAAGGATTTCGGCAGACGTACCAAGACAGTGCACTCAAGATCGTCCACGCGCCGCCGATACTCATGAACACCCCCGCAGGAAGGGGTCCAACACCAACGTCGAGGCCACTGAAAAAGGCAAACTCACTGAAAGGTGAGGACGCAAAGCCACCGGTCTACCGAACTCGAGCCGAGTTCAATGACAGCGGGGCCGCCAGGAAACATGGGAAGACAACCGCCAAGCACACCCTTTCCAGATCCGGGACGTCCGATCCCGCGCGGAACCTCGCGCCCGATCCACCATTTCACTCCCCGTGAGTTGACCTTTCCCGTGGCCATGTTGCGAAGCGAGGTTTCGCCATGGCTCTTCGAAATGCGATAGGGGCACTGTCCGGCACGCTCGTGCTGGGCGCCATGCTGGCTGTCACCGGTTGCGATACGGACAGCACCCTCGAAACCGAGGTCGGCACGAGTGATCCTCAGGATACGATCGTCAGCACTCGGATCGTTGGCAGCGTAGGCGATGGTCCAATCCGGGACGCCCGCGTGCGGGCGTTCACGAATTCCGGTGACGAGGTGCCCAGAAGCGAGACCCGTAGCGACAATACCGCCGATTACGAGATCACCGTCAGAACCCAGGGCCGCAACTACCCGCTCACCATCGTCGCGGACGAAGGAACCGACATGGTCACGCGCGGGCCGCCCGATTTCAGCCTCGTCTCGGTGGTCATGAGCCCGAGCAGAAACGAAATCGCGAACCTCAATCCCTACAGCACCCTGATCGTGAAGACGGCGCAGAAGAGCGGCGGCATCCGTTTCGAGACCATTGCCGAGGCCACCGACACCGTGGTGGAACGCTACGGGTTTGGCCTGGGCTCCAGCCTCATCGTGCATCCGATCTTCAGCCCGATGGATCACACCAACGTGCACGTGGTCGTGAAAGCCAGCGAAACCGTGGGCGAGATGATCCGCCGCACCCGCGATGCCGTAAGCACCGGCTGCGCATATCCGGAAGCAGCCACCTGGCGCTGTGGTGACGAGGTGGTAAACACACTAGCCGCCGACCTCGCCGATGGCTGGATCGACGGCTGGATCGACGGGGAAGCCACGTTCCAAAGTCGCCAAATCGCTGCGGTCGCCAACGTAGCCAGTGGCGCGGTGATGCTGGAAGCTTTGGCGAATCAACTGCGCATCGATGCCTTTAATCTCGATGCACGGCTCGCCAAGGCCCAGATGGACAGCGTGATCGGGATCGTGCGCCCGGAGGCGATCCTGAGGACCGGTGACGTCACCATCCCGCCGGAAGCGCTGATGCAAACCCGGCGCGCGCTCCATGCCGCGAAGCGGGTGCTGGCCACGAGAGACGACCCCGACCCCGGGGTCCCCCACGTGCTCGAGGCGATTTACGCGGTGCAGACCACGCCGCCCGGCAGCACGCAACTGAACCCCCTGCTGAGCGACGAGGAACGCGCGCTCGAATGGGCGATAGACGCACTCAACCGAGCGATCGTCTATGCGGCCGATATCACCGACGACAACCTGCTGGACGAGATCAACCACATCGCCAGCACTGAGGACGTGCCCTACCTCGAGAATCCCGCCGAGCCGGCGCCTGATAGCGACGAGGGAGAAGGGAAGGAACAACCGATCGACTACGATCCAAATACCGCACCCGTGATCGCCGGCACGCCGACAACGGCATTGGTGGTTGGACAAGAGTGGCACTTCACTCCCGACGCCCACGACGACGACGGCGACCCCCTGACCTTCTCGCAGCAAGGGATGCCCGGCTGGGCCGATTTCGACACGAAGACGGGCACGATGTGGGGAACGCCCGATCAAGCGGGCACCCACGAGGTCACCATCACCGTCAGCGACGAGATGGACAGCGCGTCACTGGAATTCGTGCTGGAGGTCGCCGAACCTGAGACGCAGCCCGCCGCGCCCACGCTCGGCACCGCCACGCTCGCCTGGTCGCGTCCGGACACGCGCGCGGACGGGACACCGCTCGAAGCGCTGTCCGGTTATCGGATCTATTTCGGGACGGACGCGAACAAACTGACGCGTGAGCTCGACATCCGCGACGGAGAGCAGACGCAGCTACTCGTGGAGGACTTGGAGTCCGGCACCTGGTACTTCGCCATCACGGCCCTCAGCAGCGAAGGGATTGAGAGCGAAAAATCCAACATCGGGATCAAGATCATCCAATAGCCGTCTGAACAGCGAAGCGGAGCAACGGGAGCAAAAAAAAGAACGGGGACAGATTGATAAGTCTGTCCCCGTTCTTTTTTGCTGCCCCTGTGACTCTTCTGGCCCGGCAAGCGCCGGGCTCAACCACAGGCCCGCACACGCACGGCCGATGCGCTCAACGCTTCTTGCCGACCGCCATCGGGTTGCGGTGCGGCGGCGCGTCCGGGCCGCGCTCCGAGCCGCCGCCCAGTAACGCAGCCACCGTTCCACCCCCCGAAGCAGCCCCCGAACTTTCCGGGCTCGCCTCCTCAGTCTCCGGCAACGTCGCCGCGATGCCGCCCACACCAAACACACCGTGCCGGTCCTTGTCCCGGAGCAGCTCCTCGATGATTTCGGAGGTGATCAGATCCTTCCTGAGCGAGAAGCCATAGACCAGTGCCGTATCGCACAGGATGTTGATGATCCTCGGAATCCCGCCGCTGGCGTGGGCGATCAGCG
>SKJG01000074.1 GCA_007116035.1 Thioalkalivibrio sp. | reverse complement strand
GCCTTTCCCGTCTCGAACAGCGCCTGCGTGTCCTTGCAGCGGAAGCTTCTGATCATGAGCGTGATTTTATACCGCTTAACGGTAAGCGGCAAACTCGGTCACTGTCCTCAGTAGACCGATTGTTCCCGTCGACCTCAGCGATGTGTCCTACAGGTGGATTGCCCCAGAAGTGGGTGTTCCGGAGTTTCGCACGGGACTCCTTCCTTGGAATCTGGGCTGTGAAAAGGCTACTACCGCGCTGCTAAAAGGCTACCGCGGCGGGGGGCGGCGTTCAAGCAAAGTGGGTGTCCCGGAATCTCGCTATGCGGCCTCGGGGTTGAACGCGCGTATGCGGGCCTGGATCCGATCCTTCGCGGCTCGCTCCGTGACCCGGAGGTCGTATTCGGTTTGCAGATTGAGCCAGAACCGTGGCTCCATCTGGAAGAACAGTCCGAGCCGCAGGGCAGTGTCGGCGGTAACCGGGCGGCGCGCGTTCACAATCTCACTGATGCGGCTGGGCGGCACGTCGATATCCGCTGCGAGCTGGCGGGCTGTAATGCTCAGCGGCTTCATGAATTCCTCGAGCAATATTTCGCCGGGATGGATTTCGTCGAGTATTTCGGCCATGTTCGTCTCTCAGTGATAATCCACAATCTCGACGGCATGCGCGCCGTCGTCTTGCCAGACAAAGCAAATCCGCCACTGGTCGTTGACACGGATGCTGTGTTGGTCCTTGCGATTCCCCTTCAGTGCCTCCAGCCGGTTTCCGGGCGGAATACGCAGCGACTGGAGTTCGGTGGCAGCATGCAGCTGCAACAGCTTGCGACGCGCAACACGCTCGATGGCTTGAAAACGCGGCACGGATTCACTGTGGAACAGCTTTCGCGTGTCGCCGCAGGCAAAAGAGCGAATCACGCCTAGATCCTATTCCGTAGGAAAGAATCCGTCAAACGGGATCCTCCAGGAATGAAGCGTTCGAGGAGGGAGGAGTGTGGTTGCGTCGAGGAGACATGCGCGCCGAACACAGCGTGAGACGACGTGGTACCGGTGTGACGTGCAGGGAGACGAGGGCGTGGCGGGACTGGGTCATGAAGAGACTCCTTCCGTGGAATCAGGTTTGGCCAAAGGCTACTGCGCCGGCGGCCGGCGTTCAAGCAAAGTGCGTGGCTCGGAGTGCGCAGGCAGACAGACCGGCCGCAGAATTACGTACACTTTCCCCGGAATTGAATTGTCGTCGGTTACGGTTCCTCGCGCAGGCGCCCTTCCACATACTTGTGGAGGATGCTGGATACCAGGGTCTGGTAGGGAATCCCCTCGGCCAGCGCCTTCTTCTGCAACCCCCGGAGGTCCCGCGAAGACAGGCGGATGTTGATCCGCGCATCCTTGCGGAACATCGCTGCCGCGTAATCCTGGTGCCGCTTCTGCAAATCCGCACGATCCGGCGAGCGCTCCAGCTTTCCGGCCTCGAACGCCTCGAGAATCTCCTGCTCTTCTTTGTCCAGTCTACTCATTCGGGACCTCCCAAATAGGTCTTGGTAGCCTTGCGACTCGGAATAATGGTCTTCAGAAACACTTCCTCTTCCGATTCCACGAACGGTACGAGGTAGGCATACCCCTCCACATCGATCACGTGAATCTTCTGTCCCGGATAGCGTTCCTGATTCGGGTGTTCCAGCGTGTCCAGGATCCCGCCCGCCATCATGTGGTAGATGATGTCCTCGAATGAAACCTGCCGCTCGCGCTGGAGTTGCTTGTTCTTTTCGGGGTTCCAGGGGATCGGTTTCATGGCTCAACGGATGCACAACGTGTGCTTATCGTACTCCAAGCCAACACGTTGTCCCAGTCGTAGCGAAGCGAAGGGCTGGGGTCCCTTGCATCTTCAGCCGCTTGGGTACGTGGATGTCCCGGAGCAAGCAAATTGGATATCCCGGAGGGGAAGCAAAGTGGGTGTCCCGGAGAGTGACCCGGAGAGTGACCGGGATACTGTCTTCGAATTCACCGCCCTCGGGTTGCGCGGATATATGCCCCGAAGTTGGTTGAGCAGGCCGTTAGGTCGCGGCTGGTCGATTCGTCTGCAGCCAGTTTTCCACCCGCAGTCCAGGGACGCGCTGAAATTCGCGCTGGTTGTCGGTGACGACCGTGGCGCCTAGCGCCAGGGCGTGCGCTGCGATCAAGAGGTCATTCGCGCCGATGGGTTGCCCCGCCTGCTCGAGTTGCAGGCGTAGCCGCCCGTATTCGCGGTCGGCGGGTAGGTCCAGCGGCTGCACGCGCATGGCGCCAAGGACCTTCTCCACCTGTGCCGCGAGCGCCACGGATCCCCGCTTCGCTGCACCGAACCGCAGTTCGGCCGCGGCGATGATGGAGGTGCAGACCGCACCTTCACCGACCCTCTCGATCCAGCGTTTGACGATTCCCTGAGGGTGGCGAACCAGGTCGGAAAGGATGTTGGTATCAAGAAGGTAAAGCGGCGTCTCCGTCACAGGCGTACGTCGTCCAGTGCGCCGAGGCCGGAATCAACATCGGGGAACTCCTCTTCGAGATCGTGCAGGGTGGCCAGTGTGGCAAGGAGTCCCTTGCGCCGGACCGGCTCGATCACGAGGCGATCGTCTTCCCGATAGATGACGGCTTCGTCTGTGTCCAGTTCGAACTCCCGCGGAATCCGGACGGCTTGGTTGCGGCCGTTGCGGAAGAGTCTGACATGGCGTGTGGTTTCCATCCTAGCACCTCCTGAACCTTGGCCTATGTCAGAGCATATGCTATTGCTCCGACTTGCCACAAGGGGAAACCAGAGGGTCAGTGGCATCCGGAGGGTCTGGCCGAGGCAGCCTGACCCAGAGCAACCTGTCTTCGGAAAACCCGACGGTGGCCCTCGCGGGTCACGTTCCACGATCCCTGTGGGTCCGTTGGGGCTTACCACGTTCCGCACGCTTACCACTCCTGCGAGGTGTAGGCTCCGTCTATCCGCCGGCAGTGCGGTGTCAGCGCGGGATCAACACGTAAGCGACCCGACCGGACTGCGTACCTTTTGGTTCCTGCCTGTCAGCCCCTTTGGCACGTTGGACATGACGACGGTTAAACGACGGTTCACCTGGGTTAGCCGTGCCTCGCACCCCTGGCTCCCGACCGCCTTGGGGCTGGCAGTCGCCACCGAACCTCGCGGCGTGGTGACCCGTCCG
>SKJG01000177.1 GCA_007116035.1 Thioalkalivibrio sp. | reverse complement strand
CCTGGTGTTTGCGATGATACCGCTCGCGCGCCTGCTGATCCTGGTGGCGGCCGCGATCTGGGTCGTGCCGATCGTGATCGAGCCTTCGCTGCAGAACATGGTGGCCCTGCTGGGCGCGGTGGGCATCGCCGTCGGCTTCGCGCTCAAGGATTACGTGAGCAGCCTGATCGCCGGCCTGGTTTCGGCCTTCGAACTACCCTACCGGCCGGGCGACTGGATCGAGGTCAACGGCGTCTATGGTGAAGTCAAACACGTCGGGACGCGCACCATCGAACTCGTGACTCCCGACGACACCTGGGTGAGCATCCCGCATCTGAAGTTGTGGAACGAAGCCATCCACAATGCGAACAACGGTGGCCCCAGCCTGCAGTGCGTGGCCAATTTCTACCCTCCAGCCGGATCACGATGCCAGTGCGGTCTCGCAGATTTTCAGCGACGTGGCCCTGACCAGCCCCTTCCTCGAGATCGACAAGCCGATCGTGGTCATTGCACAGGAGCGTCCCTTCGGTACGCATTACCGGGTGAAGGCCTATCCAGTCGACCCGCGGCAACAATTCCGCTTCATCTCCGACCTGACACTGCGCGGGAAGGCTGTACTGCGCCGGCTGGGCGTCGTAGCGGCGATCACCCCCCTGTCGATCGATCAGACTGCATCCTGAACTCGCGGCGGGCCGAAGCCCGCCCAGAGACCCCATGGGACAAAGATCATGATCGGGGTGTCGCAGATTGCATCTGACCAGGGCGGTCCGTGGCGTGACTTCGGATCCTTCTGCTGCGGTTGCATTTGCGCCACACTATCGCCGCTGCGAACACGCTGCGCCCCACACGCACATCCGACCCGAGAACGGGAGTCCATCGGCACCCCAGGGAGATAACCGTTGACCGTCGAAATCGCGCTGGTTTTCACCATCATTGCCGCGGCGCTGTATCTCTTCGCCAGCGAAAAACTGCCGATGGACATCACCGCGATCCTGATCCTGATCACCCTGATCGCAATTCCGCTGCTGTTCCACTCCCAGTGGCTACTGGACCGGGGTGTCGATCTCCAGGCCGCCTTCCCCACCGTCAGCGAGGGGCTCTCCGGACTCTCCAGCACTGCAACGGTCACTGTGCTCGCGATGTTCATCCTGTCGGCAGGCATCCAGCGCTCGGGTCTGATTCACGTGCTCGGGCAGCGCCTGTTTCCGATGGTCGGAAAGTCCGAGTTGCGCATGATCCTGATCATCGCGGCGCTGGTGGGCCTGATCTCCGGATTCATCAACAACACCGCGGCCGTGGCGGTGGCCATTCCGCTGATCCTGGACATGGCGCGGCGGCTGAAGATGCAGGCATCCCGGCTGCTCATGCCGGTCAGCTTCTTCGGCATGCTCGGGGGCACCCTGACCCTGATCGGTACCTCCACCAACATTCTGGCCTCAGCGATCCTCGCGGATAACGAGGACTTCGCCCGCCAGATTGGCATGTTCGAGTTCACCCACCTGGGCCTGATCGTGTTGGGCGTGGGCCTGATCTACTTCGTGACCGTTGGCCGCTGGCTGATGCCCGAGAAGGACCCGATCCGCCTGGGCGACGACGAGGACCGCTTCATCATCGAACTGGGTGTGCCGGCGGACAGCCCACTGGTGGACCAGACCCTCGGGGAGCAAAAGTTCGCGGTGAAGGCCTCCGTCCGGGTGCTGAAGCTCGTCCGCGGCGAGACGGTCCACATCAAGCGTGCGGAAGAAATCCGGTTACGCCCGGACGATATCATCCAGGTCCACGCCGAACTCCGGCAGGTGATGGACCTGATCAAATCCGACGAGGTCGAGGTCCTCTCGGTATCGGGGGAATCCAGCCGGGTCCGCGGCGATGGCAAGCTCGTTCGCGTGCTGCTCCGGGAATCTCGATTCTTCGAGGGTACAGAGGTCCGTACCGCAAAGTTCTGGAAGCGCTACCAGGCGCGGCTGATCGGGCTCGAAAAGGAGGCACTGGAAGAGCGCCGCATCGCCGACGAGCCGCTCGAAGTCGGCGGGATCGCGCTGCTGGAGATTTCGGGCACGGCGCTGGCCCGTCTTCGCGACACCGATGACCTGATGATCCTGGAGGAGAGCCAGGACGAGTTCAACCGCCGCCGCATGTGGATCGCAGGCGGCATCATGGCCGCCGTGGTGCTTGGGGCCACGTTGACGCCGTTGCCCATCGTGGTCACTGCGCTCATGGGCGTCGTCGCGATGGTGGCGACGGGCTGTATCGACAGGGAAGGCATGTACGCTGGCGTGTCGTGGCCGGTGATCTTTCTGCTCGCCGGCGTGATTCCGCTGGGTATCGCGATGACCAAGTCCGGCGCCGCCGATCTCCTCGCGGGGTTTCTGGCAGGTCAGGCCGGTGGCTGGCATCCGATCCTGGTGCTGATGGCTTTCTACCTCGTGACCACGCTGCTGACCGAGCTGGTCAGCAACAACGCCTCGGTGGTGATCCTGGTCCCGGTGGCGATCTCGCTGGGGCATATTCTGCAGATCGACATCTTCGCACTCGTGCTGGCGGTGATGTTCGCGGCTTCGACGAGCTTCCTTTCGCCCATCGGCTACCAGACCAATACCATGATCTTCGGCACCGGTCTGTATCGGTTCACCGATTTCGCCAAGGTGGGTGCACCGCTCAACCTTCTCCTGATGGTGGTGACCAGCGTCAGTATCTGGTGGTTGTGGCTTCTTTGAGATCCATTCGGCCATCCAGTCGCTCCAGTCTCTGCGGCCGCTCCCCCGTCCCGCTGCCGCAAACCGGACCACTTTTTTCGGCCTCAAGCAGGGCGTCGGCGCTCTCCTCGATCGAAGCGGCACGCCGGGCCGTCCGGTGACGTCGTCTTTCGACGGCTGATCCGCTCCAGACATCGGCTGCCCACGCCTGGTCATCGACGATCCGTCAAATCCAAAGGTGCTAAAAAAGAGCCTGCCCTATGGCGCTGGTTAACCCAATTGAGCAGCGTAGCCAGAAAGTCGGTGTCTTGACAGATGCGTAGCTCCCTAGTTATAACCACCCATGTTGTCGCGCGAAGGGTACTCATTTCGATCATCGGCTGCCTGCTAGTGGGCCATGCGGAAAGTTCGGTACCAGATCGCTTCGCCAGAAGCACCGGCGCTGCGTTGGGCAAGTTTGAAATAGGGCCACTATTCCTGCACTTGCCCGCCTTGCTCCGGTGCCTCT
>SKJG01000164.1 GCA_007116035.1 Thioalkalivibrio sp. | reverse complement strand
TTCAATTTCTGCCTGTTCGAGCGACCGCGCCATTCGGCGATTGCCGGTCGGGCTGATGTATCTGCGTAACCGTTCGAGGTTCTGGCGTTGATCCGCCCGGGCCGCAACGCCCGCATGGCAGTCTTCGACTAGCCAACCTGGCCCTTGGTGGCCAGGTTGGGTTCTTCCAACACCGTTCGCGAGCATGCTTCATCCGCTATTCGGAGAGCCCGTGCCGGGCCCCTGCCCATTCAATCAATGCTGATGTGGGTCTGCATCGTGCGGTAGTCGAGTTTTACCCGGTGCCTTGCGAGCCAGTTGTGGCCGATGATGCCGCCGATGCGGATCCCCAGTTCGCGTCCGAGGTTGAACTCCTTGAGTGCCGCGGCGGGGAGTTCAGGGTACTCGAGTTCCGCGTGCTGGAAGTGCCTGATGCGAACGGCCTTTGCGGCCAATGATCCACCACCACCATGAGCCGCGACATCCTGTTGCAGCGGTCGTGCGCCGTGACGACGGGCAGCCGACTCCGAGCATGCCAGCTCGATTCCGCTCATGCCGCTGTCGATAAACCAGCTCGATGGTGGTCCGCCGTTGACGCGGCAGGAGGTGAGCGGGTAGTGCGGGCCTGCAATCCACAGCGCTTCCCCGTCTTCGACGTTGGGTGATCCAAGCGTGAATCGGGCGTCGTGGTATTCAATGTCGATGCCACCCGCGGCACGCAGCAGCCCTGCGCCGATGATGCCGTCGACGCGGGCATCGGCGATGTGGTGGAAAGCGTGGCCAAGAGACGCAATCGTGCCGGGGACTTTTCTGAACTCAGATCGACCGATGTGCAGGTTTTCGATCTTGGCGAGACGCCAGTGACCGACATGGCCGCCGGCGAAGCTGGCTTGGTCGTAAGGGCCGGGTTCAACGCCAGCGCGGTGCGCAAACTCGCTGTCCAGCAGGCAATCCCCGGTGCCGGTATCGAGAACGAAGCGCCCTGCTTGGTCGTTGACGGTGACCTCGATGAGGGGGAGGGGGTGCGTGTCGTCCCAGGTAACCGGCTCACTCGACAGTTTCGCGACTTGGTGCCATTCACCATCGAATCGCTCGAGGTGATCGGCCCGGGCGTGTCGCCCCAGCTGGCGCAGCGATGCAACGGCCGAGGACAGGTCGCCCTTGCGGACTGCCACGTCGGCCTCCAGCCCAACGAAGTAAACGTGTCGGCCGTACTCGTCACGCGCGATCGCCAACTGCGCGCTGGCATCACCTGGTCGGTCGCTCAGTAACCCGATCTGCGCGCGGCGAAGTGCGATCTGTGCGCGATCTTCTTCGTTCAGATCAGCCAGTTCTGCCAACAACATGTCGGCATGAAAATACTGGCCGTCGGTGAATAACTGGGTGGCCAGGCGACGAAGATGGTCGATGTCCAGTGGGCGTTGTTGCTGCACGTTGACTCTACCGAAGCTGCGCTCGTTCTGTTCGTTAAAAAACGCCGCAAACACCGTTCGCCTCACAGGCGCCGCGGTAGGGCGAAATGCGCTATCCGAGAGAGGATAAACGCCCTTTTCAGGAAGGGGCAACTGTTTATCCACCGATGGAGACGGGAACGAGCGACCCTTCACGCCCGAAATCTCGCTGAATTCGGTCATCGCCCGTCGCCATAGCCTCCCCGCCAGCGCCATACCCGCGCCATTTCAGGCGGGCGGCCAGCCGGTACTCTGCCGTGTGCCCCCAGGGAACAGCATCCGGGGTTGAAGGAAGACGGCGGCATCGGTCGCAGAGCGATCGCGATGAGGGACAGGTATGGGGATGTTTCCCGTCGGTCGCAAAGAACTGGTGGGCGACTGCTTCGGGCCGACCACCTTCACTGATGTCAACAGGGTCTCGAGCCGGTCGTGACCCGAGTGCGCAGGGGTCGTGGATTCACGCACCTCCATTTCAGGAACCCGTTCGCGTATTCCTTCCTGGACACCGACGATCCTGTACGGCTTCAAGGTCGACCCCGAGTTCGCCTGGCGGACAATGGGCACGGATTGTGGGTAGAGGTTCGCCCGCGCGATCCGTTTTCTCAGGTGGCGTGACGCAGGGCGACAGCGTTACGGCGCAGCCGCCGCAGCATCCGCTGATGCAGAATGCCGGCGTCTTCGAAGATATCGCTGATCACGATGAAGCGGTGCGGAGCGTAGAAGCCCCTGCGCGCATACTGAGCGTTTACCCAGATTTCGCCCCAGCCGTGCGCCTCCGCCGCAGCAATCGCATGACGCAGCAGGCGGGAGCCGATCCCCTTTCCCCGGTAGGCGCGCAGCACCGCTGCGCGGCCGATCTGGCCGCTGGGCAGCAGGCGCAGCGTGCCGACCGGCTTTTCCTCCTGCGTGAACGCGAGCCAGTGCAACGCACTCGAGTCGAGGCCGTCAAACTCGAGGCTTCGGGGTACATTCTGTTCTTTCACGAAGACCTCGCAGCGCACGGTCTCCAAAGCCATTCTGTCGACAGGCCAACTGGCCTCCCGTATCCGGATGGGTTTCATTCCTGCCTTTCCGTTGCAGGGAGAGCGGAACGGGCCTGACAAGTCCAGCGCGGCGCCGGTTCGGGATTCGATGCTGGCCATGACAAACTCCAGTCGTAATTGAGAGGCGCACCCATATTGGCTAGCTGCTGCGACAACATCGTTACGTCCAAAAGGCGTTTGGATGACGGCAACCGTGCTGTCGGGGCGGCGGACCTAGCGCCCACTCTGGGGGACTGGGTCTAGCCGAATGCTCCGTTCCTGGAGGTCACATGACGCTGGAAACGGAATGCCACATCCGACAAGATCGGTCAGTCAGCTAGGTTCTCCAGCGATAGTTTGCGTCTCCGATGCCGGTTTTTGCATGGGGTAAATTACGCATGAGCCGATGCAGCCGTTTCACCAAGAGCAGCACGTGGTCCGACGGGAGGGACGATGTACGGCCCTGAGCGGCCAGCCGGCGGGGATGGTGACGGGCCGCTGTCGATCGCAAAACCGACGGTCGAGCCAGAGTTTCATCATCGAAGTCGACAAACCGGTGTGTATCGGAGGACGTGATCGATTCAACGCAAAAATGGAGCGTTCCGCCGATCAGGTCTCGGCACCGCGTCTGAACAAAGCCTCGATGATGCGGCACTCAGCCACGCGTCCGCCACGGCATTGGGACACCATGAGACGCAGCTCGTCGGCGAGTTGCTGGAGAGACGCGATGCGCGCCTCGATCTGTTCGAGATGCTTGGAGGCGATGGTGTCGACCGCGCGACAGTCGGCATCGGGGTGGTCGGCCAAACCGAGCAACTCGCCGATCGTGCGTAGGTTCAGTCCCAGCTCGCGTCCGTGGCGGATGAAGCCCAGCCGATCGACCGCATCGATGTCGTAAAGACGATAACCGCTGCTCGATCTGGCCGGCGGCTCGAGCAGACCCAGCTTCTCGTAATGCCGGATCGTCTCCGGCGAGCACCCGCTGAGGTTCGCCACTTCGCCAATTCGCAACGACGGTTTCATCGGACTTGACCCTGTAAGCGTTACAGGGTTTAGCCTGATCCCGTGTGCACAATGGCGCAAGTTTGCGGCTGCCGGGTAGAGGCAACGCGGCCCCTGTGTCATGGCATGGGAGAGACCGGTTGAGCGTTTTGCACGAGATTCTCGGGGTGGCCCTTGCCGCGGCTCCCTGGCTGTTGCTGGGGTTGTTCGTCTCCGGCCTGATCCGGGCGTTCGTCGATGATGCGGTCCTGCAACGCTGGGTCGGTGGCGAAGGACCTTTGAGTATCGGCCGCGCGGCCGTGATCGGGGCGCCGCTGCCACTGTGCTCCTGCGGCGCGATTCCGACGGCGCTGACACTGCACCACGCCGGAGCCGGTCGTGGCCCGACGACCGCCTTTCTGATTGGCACACCGGGCATCGGGGTCGACTCGCTGGCCATCACCTACGCACTGCTGGGCCCGTTCATGATGTTCGCACGGGCATTGGGCGCGGTCGTCACCGCGGTGGCCACGGGGCTGCTGGTCGCCGTGGGAACGCGAGGGACGCCGGCGCCGTTGTCGGGCGGTAGCAGCGCCTGCTGCACCAACGGATGCAGCTCGGAGGCGCCGGAACAGGCCCATGGGGCTTCGGCGCCTGCGGCAACCGGGCCCCCGCCAGCCACGCGCCGCCTGCGCGAGGGCATGCGGTATGCGTTCAGGGATCTGCTGGAAGACATCGGGCCTTGGCTGCTCGGGGGGCTGGTGGTGGCTGGGGTTTTGATTGCGCTGGTCCCGCCGCAGATGCTGTCCACCTACGGCAGCGGTCCCCTGGCGATGCTGCTGATGGCTCTGGTCGGCATCCCGCTCTACATCTGCGCGGCGGCAGCCACCCCGATCGCTGCCGGGATGCTGCTGGCAGGTGTGTCTCCGGGCACGGCGCTGGTGTTTCTTCTTGCGGGTCCTATCACCAGTGCGGCAACGCTCGGGCTGCTCCGGCGGGAGTTCACCAACGTCGGACTGGCCTGGTATCTGGGCGGCATCGTGGCCAGCACCATTGCCATCGGCATGACGACGGATGCGGTGATCGGCCTGGCCGCGCTAGATATTGCCGCCCAGGCCGGTGCGGCGCAGGAATTGCTGCCAGCAGGGCTGGAGGCTGTGGCGCTGACCGTGCTTCTGTGGCTGGGCAGCCGACCCCTGCGGCAGTGGTTGCGCCATCGTTTGCCGACCGCAAGAGCCAGTTGACCATCGCCTGTTTTACGCAGGTCCACGGCCAGCGGAAAGGGTTCTCGAACAGCTCCCGCACCCGAAAGGTGCCGTGCTTTGCCCCTGTACTGACCGTCGACAGTGGGGAACGGTCGCAGCGGTGCGCGTCGAGCTTGTGCCGTAAGCTGGCTCTCGACCCAGGGCGAACCGTCAGTGGGTGCCGGTGACGGGCTGCAAGCATGGCATATGGCGGACGTTTCAAGGGGTATTCAACATCGCTCTCGCCGGTCTCGGGGTCGGCGGAACTCGACCTTGGGTCGAACGCGGGAAAAAAAATCAAAGGGTACTTGCGAACGGAATGCGGGCTTGGCAGCCTTAACGTTGGTACCTGCGCGAAGAAAGCCAATGGGCTTTTCGTTGTGCACACCCACTCGAAAAGACCTGTTCATGCGTCCCTTACGCGACCGTCCCGGTGCCTGCGGCGAACACGACCTTACGCCAGAGAGGCGAAGGCACATCGGCCCATAGGAATCTTCCCCGCATGCCCCACGCGCTGTACCTGAAGCCACAGCTACTCCTGGCAACGCTGATCCTGTACCTGGTGCTGATCCAGCCGAATCACCCCGCGGCCATGACCTGGGGTGCGCTGTGGGTGTTTCCGCTGGAATTGCCGGTGGTGATTGCCGCGCTGGTTTTGATGGGATCGGGTCTTGCGGGGCAAGTCCTGCGCGCATTGCTGACGGCGACCATCACTGCGGTCGCCATCCTCAAACTGGCGGATTTCGGGACGTTCATCGCCTTCAATCGCGGGTTCAACCTGTTGGTGGATATCAATCTGCTGTCCGCCGCCTGGGTTCTCGCACAGGGTTCCTTCGGCTTTCTGCTTTCTGCCCTGGTGCTGGCTGCGGCGATTGCAGCGGTTGCACTGGTTGCCTCTGCGCTCTGGTGGGCGACTGGAATCTGGACGCGGGCTGCCCCCGCGCGCAGTTCGAAGTTCGCGGCTGGCGTGTTGCTGGTGCCTGCGCTAGCCCTGGCGGTGGCGGAGATTGCAGAAGCGCGCCGAATGGTGACCCTGCCCGATGTCGTTTCGGGAATGATCCCAGGTGCCGCTTTTACCGCGCGGGTCGGCCTGGAACGTGTCCAGCAGATTCGGGACACGCGCGCCGATCTTGCAGTCTTTCGCGAATTGGCCAGAAACGACCCGATGCGGGGAGTTGCCCCGCTGTTCGACCGCCTGGGCACGCGCGATCTGATCATCGTCTATGTCGAAAGCTATGGGCGTTCGAGCTTCGAGAATCCGCTTTACATCCCCACCCACACCGAGACCCTGCGCGGGATCGAGGCGGATCTTCGTGCGCGCGGCCTTGCGATGCGCTCTGCCTGGGCAACAGCCCCCATGGTGGGCGGGCAGAGCTGGCTCGCGCATGGCTCCGTTGCGTCGGGGCTGTGGCTGGACAATCAGGGCCGCTACCGTGCGCTTCTGGCCAGTCCCCGACGCACGCTGTTTCACTATGCCCAGGGGGCGGGGCTGCGCACGGTGGCCATCAAGCCGGCCCATATCTTTCCTTGGCCGGAAGGCGCTTTTTTTGGCTTTGACGCGATCTATAACGCACCCGATCTCGGCTACGAGGGCGATCCGTTCAACTGGGTGACCATGCCGGATCAGTTCACGCTCCACGCCCTCGACCGGCTGGAACGACAGCGGCCACAGGGCGAACCGGGACGGACGCCCCTGTTGGCGCAAGTCGCGCTGGTCTCATCCCACGCACCTTGGATACCCATCCCGCCGCTCATTGCATGGGACGAGATCGGTGATGGTCGGATCTTCAACCAATGGGCCAATTCCGGCGACCCGCCGGAAGCGGTCTGGCGCGACCATGATTATGTGCGCGATCAATTTCGGCTGGCGGTCGATTACAGTCTACAGACCATGGGTGCCTGGGCTGCGCGCCACGCTGATGACCCACCGCTGATCGTGATGCTAGGCGATCACGAACCCGCTCGCTTCGTCTCAGGCGTGGATGGTTTCGATGTGCCGCTGCACGTCATCGGGCCCGCGGAACTGGTCGATCATTTTGCGCCCCTCGGCTGGACCGAGGGCATGACCCCGGACCCCGATCTGCCTTCGGTGCGCATGGATGCCCTGCGTGATCTGCTTTTGCGCAGCCTGAGCACCGGTCCATCCCGGACGACAGACAGCCCTTTGGGGTTTCGACGGAACGTCTGTGAGCGCTCGCTAGTCGGCGCCAAGGGTATTTGAAGGTCGGAGTCGTCGTAACCGGGTGGGGGTGACATCGGTCTCAGTTTTTACCGCGGCATCATGCGTACGGAGTGAAATTCGTCCAGGGGCTGGGGCTTGCCGATGTGGTAGCCCTGCGCGTAGTCGACGCCAAGATCGATGAGGCGTTGCAGGATCCCCTCCGTTTCCACGAATTCCGCAATCGTCTTGAGCCCCATGGTATGCCCGATCGTGTTGATCGCCTGCACCATGGCCAGATCGATCTCGTCCCGCTCGATGTCCTTCACGAAGCTGCCGTCGATCTTCAGATAGTCGACCGGGAGTGTTTTCAGGTAGGCGAAGGAGGAAAGGCCGCTTCCAAAGTCATCGAGGGCAAACGAGCAGCCAAGTTGTTTGACCCGTTGAATGAACTCCACCACGTTGGAGAGGTTGGCGACCGCCGAGCTTTCCGTGACCTCCATGCAGATCGCACCCGTGGGCATTCGTGCGCGCGCCAGCCTCTCGAAGATGTACTCGCGGAACCGAGCGTCGCTGAGCGAGGCTCCCGAAAGGTTGATGCAGAATACGCCCTCGATCTTGCCGTGCTTGTGAAACAGATCACTGAGCCAAGACATTGTATTGTTGAACACCCACTCATCGATCTGCGGCATCAGGCCATAGCGCTCTGCGGCTGGAATGAACGCACCCGGGCTTACCAGGCGGCCGTCGTCGTTCAGTCGCACCAGAATCTCATAGTGGGGTACGCCGTTGCCCGATGCCGCGAGCGGAACGATCGGCTGCACATGGAGCCGCAGCTGATCCCGGTCGAGGGCGGAGCGCAATCGCGTGACCCATTGCATCTGCCCATGCTGATGCAGTACCTGGTCATCGTCCTTGCGGTAGAGATGGACACGGTTCCTGCCTGATTCCTTCGCTGCGTAGCATGCGGT
This sequence comes from Thioalkalivibrio sp., assembly GCA_007116035.1. GTDB lineage: Bacteria > Pseudomonadota > Gammaproteobacteria > Ectothiorhodospirales > Ectothiorhodospiraceae > Thioalkalivibrio. Next base: position 3,970 of record SKJG01000164.1, on the reverse strand, counting down.
ATCCGCGGCCGAGAGCAGGTTGCCGAGGTTGGTCTCTTCGGCTTGGATCGGCACCAACCCGATCGACACTCCAATGGCGAAGGTTTTGCCCTCCCAGGAGAAACGGAACTCCTGGATCGCGGTGCGCAGGCCTTCGGCCATTTCCTGCGCCTTGTCGACCGGGCAGTGCAGGTAAATGATCCCGAACTCGTCGCCACCCAGTCGGGCGAGCACATCGCTGCCACGGACACGTTCCTTCAGGAGTGCGGCGACCTGGCGCAGCAACTCGTCTCCTGCGACGTGGCCGCAGGTGTCGTTCACCACCTTGAACTGATCGAGGTCGAGGTAGCAAAGCACGTGGCACACATCGGGCTCTCGGGGGATATTCAGGAGTTCCAGCAGTCGGCGCTCGAACTCGCGTCGGTTGGGTACACCGGTCAAGGCGTCGTGACTGGCCTGGTGGCTCAACTCGCGGGTCAGATTCAGCGTCAAGGAAACATCGTGGAAAACGAGCACCACGCCGATCAGATGACCGCTGCGATCGCGTATCGGTGCGGCTGTGTCCTGGACAGGGATCTTCTCTCCGTCCCGACGCACCAGCATGCCGTGTTCGTGTCGTCTGGCTTCCCTGCCACGCAGGAGGACCGCACGGACGGGCGTGTCCAGTGGGTCGCCGCTCAGCTCGTCCTGAAGCCGGTAGACAGACCCGATCCCGGTCCCGCGGGCTTCCTCCAGCGCCCACCCGGTCAGCTGCTCCGCGACAGGGTTCAGATACTGCACGACCCCGGCTTCGTTCGTCGTGATCACCCCGTCGCCGATGGATGCGAGGGTGATCTCCGCGAGGTCGCGCTGCTGCTGCAACTGCTCCAGCATCAAGTGTCGCTCGGTGACGTCGCGCACCAGACCCGTCAGCAACCGCTCCTGTCCCAGCCGGCTCTCGCTGAGCGACACCTCGACGAAACGATGCGGTTTCCCATTCTGTTCGAGCCGCAACTCGAGCTTGCGTCCCGCTGTCCAGTCGAAATGGTGGCGTTCTGCGTTGCGGACGCCACAGTCTTCGAACAGGGTCTCGATCGGGTTCCCGATGGCCTGGGCGGCGGGGAGTCCGAACAATTGCTCCGCACCGGGATTGAAGGTCCTGACGACGCCGTGCTGGGTTACGGTGAAAATTCCGTCACGGACGTCCCGAATGATGGCCCGGGTATGATCCATCGCGCTTTCGAGCGCGCCCATCACCCTGTTGTATGCGGCGGCGATTTGCCCCACCTCGGTGAAGGGCTCCACCGGGACCCGAACGCCCAGGTCGCGCGTCTTCTCCTGCGCCTCCATGCGCAGCAACAGATCCTGAAGCTCGTTGGGAGCGCCGTGTTCAGACACGTTGAGGCCGATCCGTTCTGCCTCCGCCTCTACGCGCAGGGGGTATACACGATTGATTCCGCAAAGGAAGGCGTACGCGAGGCCGAATGCCCAAAGACCGCAGACGATGATTCCCGTGGCCTGAACGATCAGTTGGTCGATGCGTGAAAGACCGGTGCCCAACGTGTCCAGATCACCAAAGAGCGCGACGGCCAGAGTTCCCCAGATGCCGGCTGCCAGATGGGCCGGTACCGCGCCGACGGCATCATCGACCTGGCGCAGCGTCAGCCACCGCAGGCTCAGCACCATGATGATTCCGCCCACCGTGCCGATTAGCACGGATTCCGCGGTGGTCACGGCATGGGCACCGGCGGTGATCGCGACGAGTCCGGCGATCGCGCCGTTCACGGCATACACCACCTCGGCGTGACCACGCATGCGCCATCCGAGGAACAGCGCCACCAGTATTCCCGAAGCCGCCGCCATGGTGGTGTTCACCAGGATGCCGGGGACCGTATCGTCGAATTGGAATGTGCTGCCGCCATTGAAGCCGAACCAGCCGAAGAACAGCAGCAGGCCCCCGAGCATGGCCAAAGGGAGATTGCCACCGGTCATTGCGTACCCTTCGGATTCGAGTTTCCCGAAGCGGCCGATTCGGGGCCCGAGAACGAGAATGGCCGCCAGAGCGACCCAACCGCCGACGCTGTGGACGACCGTCGAACCGGCAAAATCCACGAAGCCGAGCTCTGCGAGCCAGCCATTCGTCGGGCCGAGGACGCCACCCCACGCCCAATGCCCAAAAACGGGATAAATGACGGCAGCGACGATCACGACCACCCAGAGGTAACCACCGAAACGCATCCGTTCGGCCACCGCTCCGGATACGATCGTTGCCGCAGTTGCACAAAACATGGCCTGAAAGAGGAAGTAGGCGCTCAACCAAGCGTCCGACCCTGCGCCCATCGGGAGGAAGAACCCACTGCTGCCGATCCAGCCCGCGGCGCTTGGGCCGAACATAAGGGCGAAGCCCACTGCCCAGAACAGGGCGACAGCCAGGGCGAAGTCGGTCACGTTCTTCAGAGCGACGTTGATCGCGTTCTTGCTTCGCGTGAGGCCCGACTCGAGGCAGAGGAAGCCTGCCTGCATCATGAAGACCAATCCCGCGCACAGGAGGATCCAGAGGAAGTCAAGATGAGTCAGGTCCATCGGTCGGTTCCCGAGAGGGGTGCGAGGATCCCGTGTGCACCGCTTGTTGCCGCGGAAATCGCCTGTGGCACCGCGGTGCTGAGGCTCGGTGCGGACTGCGTCGCCGTCTCTGAATCGGGGTGAGTCATCGGCGGTTTTCGTTGCGCAGTATGGGAGCAGGTAGGCGGCCAGGCGTGATCGATCTGCCGAGGTAGCAATGCGGATGATGCACGGTGTCCTCCCAGGGGGGGGGCGGTGGTTGGCGCTCTTCCGGTATAGCGGCTATCGCGTCACCCACTTGAGAGGTAGTAACGATGGCATGGGCGTGTTTCACTCGCGCCGAGAACGAAGAGCGAGGAGATTCGCGGTCAGTAGGAACGCCCGGGGCGTAGTGACGCGGGCGTGGGTAGGGCGGAGATACCGGGGCGGTCACAGATGAAGGTCGGCGGAGCACCATCAGGGGTCGAAGTGTTGAAGCGGTCAATGACTGCACGCCACCAATCGTCGTCATGAGGCAGTGCCGAGGGGTCCTGGGGGTTCATGCGCAGTTCATCAATTTGGCCGAATCCCGGGTTCGTCGACTGGAGCTGGAGCTGCGCTACGATCACCTGGATTTCTTCGCGGCAGCGGGGGGCTCTGTCCAGCGCGGCGATAATCGGTGTCGCGACGAGCCGCTGGAAAGTATTCTGGGTGACCGCCTGGTATTGGAAGGCGCCTGACGGTGGCGCGGCCCCGATCTCGAGACCGGTGCACGGCTGAGCCTGAACCGGGGCCCAGGACCGGGTCCCCGACCGTCCGTTCACGATCGGGTCGACGCCCGGGTACAACCTGGTGCATGTCTTCATGACCTGGAGACCCGCCGAACGATTGACCTTGGATGCGGGAATCGACAACCTCACGAACAAGACCTACCGTCGGCACCTGTCGCAGATGAACGACCCGGGACGCAATGTCCGGGTGCAAGCCCTCTACCGTTTCTGACACGGCAGCGCCAAAGCAGTGATCGAACCCAGAGGGGCAGAACACACAGCAGTCGCCCGGCTCCGACCTCAGCCCAGACCATGGCTGGCCTTTTATTCCATCCGCCGGACATCGACGGTCTGGCGTTGCAGTTCCGCGGCGCTGAACGTCGTCAGAAAGACCACATCGGTTGCATCGCGTCCCACGACCATGACCGCCATGGTTTCCGCCGTGGCCATTCCGGTCGGATCGGTCAGGTGCCAAGCCCCGTCGGGGTAGACTTCGACCACGGTATGAAAATCCTGCGGATCGACCGAGGGCGCATAGACGCTGGCGATCCGCGCGGGAATGTGGCCTGCGCGACAGAGGGCGACCATCCAATGCGCATAATCGCGGCAGACTCCACGCCGATCGAGGAAGGTATCGACGGCTGTCGTGTCGCCGGTGCTGACGCCAGCGACGTAATCCAGCCGCTGTTCGATCCAGTCGC
>SKJG01000133.1 GCA_007116035.1 Thioalkalivibrio sp. | reverse complement strand
GGCGGAGAGGGTGGGATTCGAACCCACGGTACGCGCAAGCGTACAACGGTTTTCGAGACCGTCCCGTTCGACCACTCCGGCACCTCTCCAATGGGTCGAGGCCGGCCCAGGCTGCCGCCGGTATCTTCGGCGGCTGCGCGCGGGCGCGACAGCGTCAGAATCATAGCAGAAGCGCGGTCCCGGCAGTAAGGGTAGGGTCCCCTGTCGCGCGGAAGGCTCAGGGCATCAGACGGGTTATCGTCCAGCTGCCGCCGTCGCGCGTATATTGGAAGCGGTCGTGGAGGCGGTTTTCCCGGCCCTGCCAGAATTGGAACAGGCTCGGCTCCAGCCTGTAGCCTATCCAGGTCGGGGGCCGCGGCACCGCGCCATCCGGGTGACGTTCGCGTACCGCTTCCAGGCGGCGCTCCAGTTCCTCCCGGCTGGCGATGGGCTGGCTTTGGTGCGAGGCGGCCGCCGCGAGCCGGCTACCGAGCGGCCGGGTCGCGAAGTACTCATCCGCCAGTTCGGGGGGAAGCGGAGTGACGAGGCCGTCGAGGCGGACCTGGCGCTCCAGTTCGGGCCAGAAAAAGAGGAGGGACGCCTTTGGGTTAATTGCGAGCTGCTGTCCCTTCAGGCTGCGCGAGTCCGTGTACCAGCAGGGTCCCTCATCGTCCAGGTGCTTCAGCAGAACAGCGCGCAACGAGGGTTGTCCGTCTTCCCCGACGGTCGCGAGGACCATGGCCGTGGGCTCGGGATTGTCGACAGCCTGGGCGTCGGCCAGCCAGCGGGCCAGTTGTTCCATGGGATCCGCGGCGAGGTCGGGTAGGTCCAGTCTGCCCCGGCGGTAGTCACGGCGTGTGCCTCGGTGGTCGATAGGGGCCATCAGGTTTGCCTCGCGGTTTGCGTTCAGGGGGAGATTATTTCACTTTTCGGGGTCGCAAGACCGAATTCACGCAGCAACAGCCGACAGCGTAGGAGCGGCTTCCAGCCGCGATTTGGCGCGGGTGGATCGCGACCAGAGGTCGCTCCTACGGGGGTGTGGGTGAGGGTAGGAGCGGCTCACAGCCGCGATCCGGCCGTCAGTCGTAACAGCGAATTCACATAGCAACAGCCGACAGGCAAGGAGATCACATGGCAAAGCCGATCGTCGCGGCACTCGGACCCCAGGACGTGCAGCTCGAAAAGGGCAAGGAATACTATTTCTGTCGTTGCGGACGGTCGAAGGACCAGCCCTTCTGCGATGGCTCTCACGAAGGCACCGGCATCGAGCCGCTCGCCTTCACCGCGCGTGAAACGGGCGAGGCCTGGCTTTGCAGGTGCAAGCAGTCGAAGGATTTCCCGTATTGCGACGGCAGCCACGAGCAGGTGCCGGAGTCGGCGCTGGGGGAGGAGTTCGACGGCAGTGAGGATGACGCCGAAGCGGAGTCGACGGACGCGGCACCGAAGCCGAAGAACACGGATACGGAACCCCATGTGGAGTTCATCCATGCCCTCGCGACCGGTGGTTTGGAACAGGTCGGGGCCATGGGTCCCACCGTGGCGATGGGTGTTCCCCGAAACCGGCTGCCATCCTGGGACGAGATCCAGATTTTGACCGCCCAGTTCGCGCGGCGGCCGCTGGCCTCGGACGCGGAGGTGGACTGCGCGTTGGTGATCGGACCCGAGGCACGGCGGCCACTGCGCCTGGAAATGCCGCTCCTGGTCACCGACATGAGCTTCGGGTCGCTGTCGCGGGAGGCGAAGATCGCGCTGGCGATGGGGGCGGAACAGGCGGGGACCGGTATCTGCTCCGGTGAGGGCGGCATGCTGCCGGAAGAGCAGGCCGAGAATTCGCGCTACCTGTTCGAACTGGGACCGGCCCGTTACGGGTATTCCGAGGACATCCTGGACAAGATCCAGGCCTTTCATTTCAAGGGCGGTCAAAGCGCCAAGACGGGGGTCGGTGGGGTGCTACCCGGCGCCAAGGTCTCCGAGGAGATCGCGCAGGTGCGGGGCATCGAGGCCGGCCGTGACGCGGTGTCGCCGCCTGTGATCCCGAACCTGGAGACTCCCGAGGACTTCCGCCGTTTCGCCGATGGTGTGCGCGAGAAGACGGGCGGGATTCCGGTGGGTTTCAAGCTGTCGGCAAACCACGTGGAGCAGGATCTCGCCTTTGCGCTGGAGGCCGGTGCCGACTACGTGATCCTCGATGGTCGCGGCGGTGGCACCGGTGCCTCGCCCGCGCTGCTGCGTGACCATATCAGCGTTCCGACGATCCCGGCGCTGGCGCGGGCGCGATATTACCTGGACCTGCGCGGCGCCAGCGGCAGGGTGACGCTGATCGTCACCGGGGGTCTGCGTACACCGGCCGACTGCTTCAAGGCACTGGCCCTCGGGGCCGACGGCATTGCATTGGGCAACAGTGCGATCCAGGCGGTGGGCTGTGTCGGGGCGCGCATCTGCCACACCAACCGCTGTCCGACCGGCGTGGCCACACAGGACCCGGAACTGCGCAGGCGTCTGGATCCGCAAGAGGGGGGAGAGCGGCTGGCCCGGTTCCTGGGTGCATCCCTGGAATTGATGAAGGTCCTGTCCCGCGCGGCGGGTCGTGCGCGCTTTGCCGATCTTGGCCGGGAAGACCTGATCACCTTCAACCGGGAACTGCAACATCTGGCGAACATCCCTTACGCGGGGGTACACAAGCCGGGATGAGGAGATGCGGGGCGGTGAAAAGCTTTCGGGCGGTTCCTTTTGAGGCGGTGCCCGGATGCTGCGGGGCGCGTGGTATTTTGAATCAAGACGATAACCATCGTGTAATGGCCTGAAGGTTCAAGAGATTCTCCGCATGGACACTGCCAAGCCCCTGTTTTCCCATCGCAAGTACTGGGCCGAGCGCTTTGGCGTGGCCCCGTTCCTGCCGATGACCCGTGCCGAGATGGATCAGCTGGGGTGGGATTCCTGTGACGTGATCCTGGTCACTGGTGACGCCTACGTCGATCACCCCAGCTTCGGCATGGCGATCATCGGGCGCCTGCTGGAGGCCCAGGGATTTCGTGTCGGCATCATCAGCCAGCCCGACTGGCAGTCCACGGAATCCTTTCAGGCGCTTGGCCGGCCCAACCTGTTCTTCGGCATCACTGCAGGGAACATGGACTCGATGGTCAACCGCTACACGTCGGATCGGCGGGTGCGCCGGAACGACGCCTACACGCCCAACGACGAGGGCGGGCGGCGTCCGGACCGGGCCGTGATCGTCTATTC
>SKJG01000111.1 GCA_007116035.1 Thioalkalivibrio sp. | reverse complement strand
GTGGAGTCATGAACCATGCGTGATCCGAAAACCCTGCGCGTCATCGACACCGGCCTGCGCCGTGCCGCGGAGAACCTGGCGCTCAACCGCGCACTTCTGGAGGCCCACCAGGAAGGCGCCTCGCCGCACACCCTGCGGTTCCTGCGCTTCACCCCCTGCGCCCTGGTCGGATTCCATCAAAGCGTCGAGCAGGAACTGCGCTCGGACTATTGCCGGGAACAGGGTATCGACATCCAGCGCCGCATCACGGGCGGCGGCGCGATCTATTTCGACCCGACGCAGATCGGCTGGGAGCTGTATCTGGACAAGCGCTTTCTCGGCACCGCCGAGATGCCTTTGATCGCCCAACGGATCTGCGAGGCAGCGGCCCGCGGCATCAGCGCCCTGGGCGTCGACGCCCGCTTCCGGCCACGCAACGACATCGAAGTCGACGGACGCAAGGTCTCCGGGACCGGCGGCGCCTTCGACGGCGACTCGATCCTGTACCAGGGGACACTGCTGATCGACTTCGATGTCGAGCGGATGCTGCGCGTCCTGCGCATCCCGGCGGAGAAACTCTCCGACAAGGCGATCTCCTCGGCGCGCGAGCGGGTGGCCAACCTGAAGGACCTGCTGGGCGAGTTGCCTTCGTTCGAGACGGTGCAGCAACAACTCGCCGCGTCGTTCGCCGAGGCCTTCGACGTGAATCTGGCGTGGGATGACGCACTGAACCCGACGGAGGAAGCCAGGTTTGCCGAGGCGCTTCGGGAAATGGACACCCCCGAGTGGATCTTCCAGCACCACCGGCCCGCGGCCGAGGCCGGCATGCTGGAGGGCCTGCACAAGTCTCCGGGTGGCCTGATGCGGGCAGCCCTGGCGCTGGACCACGCCCGCGACCGGATCAAGCAGGTCTGGATCACCGGGGACTTCTTCGTGAAGCCCGGCCGCACCGTGATCGATCTCGAGGCCAGCCTGCGCGACACGCCGGTGCAGGAACTGGAGAACAACATCCGGCAGTTCTTCAGCCGGAACCCGGCGGAGATGCTGATGCTGTCTCCCGACGACTTCCTGACGGTATTGCGCAATGCCCTGGCGAAGACCACCGTCGCCTTCCCGCCCGGCGGAGCGACCGGGCGTCCGTCGTGAAATCGGTGGATCTGCTGGTGGTCGGTCTGGGACCGGGTGGCGGCAGCGCTGCCGGCAAGGCCGCCGCGGGGGGCCTGGACGTTCTCGCCGTCGATCGTCGGCAGGTCATCGGCGAGCCGGTGCAGTGCGCCGAATTCATCCCGAACCCCATGGGCGCCTATGCCCGAACCCACCCGGTACGCCTGCAGTCCATTACCGGAATGCAGAGCATCCTTCCCTCCGGCGCGGCGCATGCCAGCGACTTCCCCGGTTTGATGATCGATCGCGCCGAGTTCGACCGCGCGATTGCCCGCGCGGCGGAGGATCATGGCGCCGAACTCTGGACCGGCTCGCGCCTGACGGCGCTGGACCCCGCAGAGCGGATCGCCACGATTCGCCGCAACGGGCAGGAGAAACCCATCCGCTACCGTGCGCTGGTCGCTGCCGACGGCCCGCACTCGACCGTGGCCACTAGGCTCGGGCTCGCCCCGCTGGCGACCGTGATCACGCGTCAATACACGGTGCCGCTACGCCAACCGCTCGGCGACACGATCATCTGGCTCTCGGACGACTATCCCGGCGGATACGCCTGGCTGTTTCCCCGCGGCGACGTCGCCAACCTCGGACTCGGACTGGATCCGCAACTACAGCCGGATCTCAAGGGACCGCTCGAGCAACTGCACCAGCGACTGATCGAACAGGGACAGGTCGGACCCGGGATCGTGCGACGCACCGGCGGCGCGATTCCAGTCGGTGGCCCGCGCGCGCGGATGCACAGCGGTTGCATCGTGTTCGTGGGCGATGCCGCCGGTCTCACGCACCCGATCACCGGGGCGGGCATCGCCGCCGCGGTGGTCTCGGGTGAATATGCCGGCACTGCCGCGGTGGCCTTCCTGAACGGGGATGCACGGGCGTTCGAGGAATACGAAGAGGACATGCGCGACCAGTTCGGCCCGGCGCTCGCGCGCGCGGTGGAACGTCGCCAGGCCCTGCAACCCCTTTGGCACACGCCTGCGGCCCGGCAGGATGCCACTCAGCGCCGAGGCTGGATCGCCTTCGACGAATACTTCGAGGCCGCCGCATGAGTGCGCGGCCCACCCCATCAGAAGTTTGCATCCGCACCCTGGAGGTCCTGACATGAACGCCCGCGTCGAGTCCGTGGCAACACCCGTCAATTTCTATCGCCCCCGCGATTACGCCAGGACCCCGGAAATGCGTTCTCCGGACTATGTCCAGATGTCCACCGCCGCAGCGATCACCCTGGGGCTGGTCCAGGGCAGCATGCACCGGACCGCCTGCACCCACTGCCTAAACCTGCTGGTGACCTATGCCGAGGGATGCCGCGCCAACTGCAGCTACTGCGGCCTCGCGCGGCATCGCGAAGAGGAAAGCGCCTATGCGGATCGCAACTTCATTCGCGTCGACTGGCCCACCGCCCGCTACGACGACGTGATCGAACGCGTGCGCAACCGCGCCGACCACGGCGCCTTCCAGCGGATGTGCATCTCGATGATCACGCACCCCGATTCGGGCGACGACACCGTCACCCTGCTGGACAAGTGGGTGGCAGAGGTGCCCGACGTACCGGTGTCGATCCTTTCCAACCCCACCACGATGCGCTTTGCCGATCTGGAGGACCTGCGCGACCGGGGCGCCGACATCTTCACGGTGGCCCTGGACGCCGTAACACCCGAGATCTTCGAGCGCACGCGGGGGAAGACCGTGAACAGCCCCCATCGTTGGGACAAGTACTGGCAGGCGATGGAGTGGGCCGCGGAAATCTACGGACCCGAGAAGTTCGGGGCGCACCTGATCTGTGGCATGGGCGAGACCGAACGCGACATGCTCGACGTCTGCCAGCGCATCCGTGACATGGGCGGGCACAACCACATGTTCGCCTTCTTTCCGGAGCGCGGGTCCCGGATGGAAGACTGGAACCCGGTGCCGCGCGACCAGTGGCGCCGCGTGCAACTGGGCCGCTTCCTGATCGACTACGCGGGCGCACGGGTCGCAGACATGCGCTTCGACCCTCAGGGCAGGATCACCGACTTCGGACTCGACCGCCAGGAACTCGATGCGGTGATCGACTCCGGGAAGCCCTTCCGCACCTCCGGCTGTCCCGGCAACGGCGACGAGGCGGT
>SKJG01000141.1 GCA_007116035.1 Thioalkalivibrio sp. | reverse complement strand
GGGTATCGCGCATCACGAAAGTTGGCGGCTCGTAGGCACGCGGGTGCACGGAATAGAAGAAGTCGATCTCGTCGCCGTGGAGCACCTCCACCCAGATCCGATCATCGTCGCCCTCGCCCACCTCCACGGTCATGCCCTGCTTGCGCAGTTCCTCCGCCACCTCCGACAACGCCGGCTTGACCACATTCTGGAGGTAACGCAGGACTTCACGCCGCTTGGGCTGGTACATCATCGCGTGCAGGCGATTCTTCCAGTTGCGTGCCCCCCGCGGGCCGGTGGGGGCCATGCGCGCCTCGCGCAGGCTGACCTGCTTCTTCGCCTCGAGACGCAACGCGCTGAGGAGACCCCAGCACATCAGGATCATGATGATCGTGAACGGCAGTGCACTGGCAATGGCCGCCGTTTGCAAGGCCGCCAACCCCCCCGCGACCAATAGTGTCGCGGCGACGACACCCTCTACGATCGCCCAGAAGATACGCTGCCAGGCCGGAGAATCGTCGCGGCCCCCGGAAGCCAGGATGTCGACCACCAGCGAGCCCGAGTCCGAGGAAGTCACGAAGAAGGTGATCACCAGCAGCGTCGCGATCATGGCCATCAGCGCGGAAAACGGCAGCTGCTCGAAGAACTGGAACAGCGCCACCGAGGTGTCGGCCGCAACCGCGTCGGCGAGTTCGGTGATGCCCTGCACCATGATCATGTGCAGCGCGGTGTTGCCAAAGAAGGTCATCCACATCAGCGTGAAGCCCAACGGCACGAACAGCACGCCGAAGACGAACTCGCGGATGGTGCGCCCCCGCGAGACCCTCGCGATGAACAGCCCCACGAACGGCGCCCAGGCAATCCACCAGCCCCAATACATCAGCGTCCAGCCGCCGATCCAGCCGGTGGGCTCGTAGGCGTAAAGGTTGAAGGTCATGCTGAACAGGTTCGAGATGTAGTTCCCGGTGTTCTGCACCAGTGTCTGCAGGAGAAACACGGTGGGACCGGCCACCAGTACGAAGGCGAGGAGACCGCCCGCGAGGATCATGTTCAGCACGGAAAGGCGGCGGATGCCCGCGTCCAGGCCCAGTGCCACCGAGACGGTGGCGATCGCGGTGATCACCGCGATCAGGATGACCTGGATCGTCACGTTGTTCGGGATCCCGAACAGGTATTCCAGCCCCGAGTTGATCTGGATCACGCCAAAGCCAAGGGAGGTGGCCACACCGAAGATCGTGCCCAACACGGCAAAGATATCCACCGTATGGCCGATGGGGCCGTAGATGCGATCGCCGATCAGCGGATACAGCGACGAACGGATGGTCAGGGGAAGACCCTGCCGGAAGGCGAAGTAGGCCAGCGCCAGGGCCACCACCGCATAGATCGCCCAGGCGTGCACGCCCCAATGGAAGAAGGTGATGCGCATCGACTGACGCGCCGCTTCCACCGTCTCCGGCTCACCGACCGGCGGCGACACGTAGTGCATCACCGGTTCCGCGACGCCAAAGAACATCAGGCCGATGCCCATGCCGGCCGAAAACAGCATCGCGAACCAGGACGTGTACGTGTAATCCGGCTCGCTGTGATCCGGCCCCAGCCGGATGCGGCCGAAGCCCGACAGCGCAAGCGAGATCACGAACACGACGAAGCCGGCCACCGCCAGTACGTAGAACCAGCCCACCGATTCCGAGATCCAACCCTGCACGGCGTTGAACAGCGTTCCCGCGGGTCCGGTAAAGATGGCGGCGAACAGAACCAGGGCCAGCGTCAGGACGGCCGAGATGATAAAGACGGGCGGACTGATCTGTATGCGGGGAGTCTCGTTGCCTGTCGGTTCCGGTGTAGCCACTGGTGTCCACCTCTGCGTCGCCACGGAAAAGCGTATTAGTCCAACATGGGGCTGTGGTCACGGTCAAAGGATTTCGCACTCGCCGCCCTGGCTACGGGGTCCGTTGCGGCAGTTGCCGAGGCTCGCCGGGGGCCGCGTGCGCGGCCAGGACTGGAATTGGCCGCTTTCTGTCCTATGCTCTTTCACTAGGCGTTACATCTATGGGAATGACGCAGTGACCATCGGAAAGAACCGTTTCATCGGGACCCTCACGCTGGCCGTGCTCGCGCTCGGCGTCAGCCCACCGGGCACAGCGGCGTGGGAGCAGAACGTCGCGGCTGGTGCCGTGGAGAGTGGCCTTCTGCTTCGAGTGCAGCAGCGCACGGGGCCGCGTGCAACGTTCAGCGGAAGGCCCGAATTCCCCCCACCCGGCTACCTTGCGGAATTCGAGGAGTCGTTCGGTCAGCAGCGGCAACGCGAAACCGGCGATGCAACCCGAAGCCCGCCCGCCAGCGGCCGTGCCACGCCGCCGGCCACCCGGGCACCGGAACCGCCCGAGTTCGCCCCCAGGACCCTCCGCGGCGAGTTCCCCGGCAGCCGGGAGGACCGGGGAACTGTGCCCCGGGTGGCACCCGGTGCCGCCCGGGATGGCAGAGAACCACCCGGTGGCAGGCCGACCTGGGCACAACCGCCCGCCGCAGATCCGAGGAGCCTGCCGCAATACGGAGAGATGCCCGGGACGGTGCCCGGTGCGCGCCCGGACCGCGATCATTTTCCCGCCCCCGAGCCGCGCCGCAGGGCCCCTTCGGCCCCAGCCGGCGGCAGCTTCGATCACCAGTGGCTCAGTGCTCCGTCCGCGAGGGGCACGCACCAGGCCCCACCCGAATTCCGCCCCGAAACCTGGGACCGGGGCGGCCCCGCAGGCTCCTCCGAGCGCTTCGGAGGTTCGCCGGAGTTTCCCGGGTCCGGCTTTGAATGGCAGCGCTGACGGGTCTCAGGCCCGGCGCCAGATCAGCGTGAAATTGTCCGCCGGCATCGGGATGACGTCCTCGATCTGCAGGCCTTGCTTCATGCCCTCGCGGCTCAGGTCATCCATGTCGCGCACGCCCATGCCGGGGTCCGAACGACGCAGGGCCCGGTCGAACTCGGCGTTGGACGCTGCGGTGTGCCGCCCGCCGCACGCGAAAGGGCCGTACATGGCGAAAACGCCGTCGGCGCGCAGAACGCGGCCCACCCCGCCCAGCATCGCCAGGACCCCCGGCCAGTGCATGATATGCGCGGTATTGGCGGTGAAGACGTAATCGAAGACCTCCTCGGGCCACAGGCCCAAGGCATCCAGGACGCGGGTCGGCCGGATGTTGTCCAGCCCGGCCTCCACGCGCCAAGCCTCGATCCCGTCGACATGGGCCTGAACGTCGCTGGGCTGCCAGGTCAGGTGAGGCAGGTTGCGCGAGAAATGCACGACATGCTGACCCGTGCCGCTGCCCACCTCCAGCACAGTGCCGGGGCGGTCGAACCATTGCAGCAGCACCCGCAGGATCGGGTCCTTGTTCTGTTCCGCCGACGTTGCAAACGGTTTCTGCACGCCTCAGCTCCCGGGCAGCCGCGCGCGCAGCCAGTCGATCGTCGCGGAAGTCGCGGGATCGTGCGGATGTCCCTGCGCTGCCGCCATGAAGTCCTCCTGCACCTGCCCCGCCAACTGCTTGCCCAGCTCGACCCCCCACTGGTCGAAGGCGTTGATGCCCCAGATCGTCGCCAGCAGGTAGATCTTGTGCTCGTACAACGCGATCAGCGCCCCAAGGGTGCGCGGATCAAGGCGCTCCAGCAGGATCAGGGTGCTCGGCCGGTTGCCGGGAAAACTGCGATGCGAGGCAAGTCGCGCGACCTCATCCTCGGAAACACCGCCGGCGAGCATCTCCGACGCGGCCTCGGCCTGCGTCTTGCCCAGGGCCAATGCCTCGGCCTGCGCGACCAGGTTGGCCAGCAGGATCGGGTGATGCTCGGGCAGGCCGTGCTCGGGGCGCGCGACCCCGATGAATTCCGTGGGCGCCCAGCGTGTACCCTGGTGCAGGAGCTGGTAGAAGGCGTGCTGTCCATCGGTACCCACCGCGCCCCAGACCAGCGCCCCGGTTTCATGCTCCGCCGGCGTACCGTCATGGCGGACCCCCTTGCCGAGGCTCTCCATCTCCGCCTGCTGCAGGTAGGAGGGGAGCAGCTTCAGGCGCTCGTCATAGGGCAGCACGACCCTGGCGCAGGCACCGAGAAGGTTGTGATTCCAGATATCGACGAGCGCCATGCGCAGCGCCGCATTATCCGCCACCGGGGCATCCATTACGTGACGGTCCATCTCGTGAGCACCGGCGAGGAACGCCCGGAAGCCGTCCATGCCGAGGTAGAGCGCGATGGGCAGACCGATCGCCGACCACACCGAGTAGCGCCCGCCCACCCAGTCCCAGAATCCGAACATGTTTCGGGTGTCGATGCCGAATTCCTCCACCCGGCCCGCGTGGGTCGAGACTGCGACGAAGTGGCGTGCCACGGCCTCCGGGTGATCCGTGTGCCGGAGGAGCCAGGAGCGCGCCGAGCGGGCGTTGACCAGGGTCTCCTGGGTTCCGAAAGTCTTGGACGCGATGATGAACAGCGTCGTCTCGGGATCCGTCTCGCGCAGCACCGCGTCCAGCGCCGCTCCGTCGATGTTGGAGACGAAATGCATCCGCAGAGGTCGCCCCTCGGCCGTATCCGCCGCGAACGGGGCCAGGGCCCGGCAAACCATGCGCGGACCGAGATCGGAACCGCCGATGCCAACGTTCACCACACTGCGCATCGGCCGTCCGGAGTAACCGACGTGGCTGCCATCCTGCACCCTGCGCACCAGGGCCCCGATGGAATCGAGCACTTCGTGCACGTCGCCGACCACGTCCCGGCCGTCGACCACGCAGCTGGCATCGCGCGGCAGCCGCAGCGCCGTATGCAGCGCTGCCCGATCCTCGGTGCTGTTGACGTGGGCGCCTTCGTGCTGGCGCCGTAGCGCGCCCGTCACGTCAGCGGCTCCGGCCAGCGCGTACAGGTCGCCCCATGCCGCAGCGTCCAGGCGCTGGCGGGTCCAGTCCAGCCGCAGGCCGGCTGCGTGCAAAACGTCGCGCTCGACGCGCCCCGCATCTTCGGCGAGCAACTCGCGCAGGGTGACCGTCCGCAGGCGGTCCCGGGCCTTTGTCAGCAGCGACCAGGGAAGGGGAAGGGATTCGGTCTGCGGCACGGCGACACCTCGGTGGCTGGGCAGGAAAAGTGGGTACGCCCTAAACTACAATGGCACGCTCGGCCATACAACGCGTCACCGGAGTCCTCATGCGCATCCTGTTCGCGAGCAGCGAAGCCTTCCCGCTGGTGAAGACCGGCGGCCTGGGCGACGTGAGTTCCAGTCTACCCGCTGCACTGAAGCGACGCCGCCAGGATGTGCGTCTGGTGCTTCCGGCCTACCCGCGTGCGGCCAGTCGGCTGGCCGATCCGACACGCCTGCCGGGACCGGCGGAAGCACCTTGGAGCCTGATCCAGGGTTACCTGCCCGGCACTTCGGTCATGGTCTACCTGGTCGACTGGCCCAAGTACTTCGAGCGGGACGGAGATCCCTACCGCGCGACCGACGGCAGCGACTGGCCCGACAACCCACAACGCTTCGCCGCCTTCGCCAGCGCGGTGGCCTCGATGGGCGTCGACGATGCGCAGCTCGACTGGATGCCGGAGATCCTGCATCTGAACGATTGGCAGACCGGCCTGGTTCCCGTGTTCCTGCGGGATCATCCGCGCCGGCCGCCGATCGTGTTCACGATCCACAACCTCGCCTACCAGGGCCTCTTCCCCGCTGAGACCCGGCATGCCCTGGACCTGCCCGAGGACCTCTGGCACATGGAGGCCCTTGAATTTCACAACCAGCTGTCCTTCATGAAGGGCGGCCTGGTCTTCTCGGACCTGATCACCACCGTCTCGCCCACCTATGCCCGCGAGATCCAGACCCCGGAGCTGGGCATGGGGCTCGACGGGGTACTGCGGGCCCGCGCCTCCAGCCTGCATGGCATCCTGAACGGGGTCGACTACCGCGAATGGAATCCGGAAAAGGATGGCTATCTGGATACGCACTACAGCACTGACGATCTTTCAGGAAAGGCGCACAACAAGGCTTCGCTGCAGCGGGAACTGCGGTTGCCCGAGCGCGACGACGTCATGCTGCTCGGCCACGTGGGGCGCATGGTCTCGCAAAAGGGCATCGACCTGCTGCTGGAGGCCTGCGCACCGCTGCTCGCGGCCGGGCGCATACAGCTGGTGTTGGTCGGCAACGGTGACCGGAGGTTCGAGGAGTGGGCCCGCAGCCTCGCATACGCCCATCCCGAATCCTGCAGCACGGTCATCGCCTACAACGAGGGCCTCGCCCATCGTGTAGAGGCCGGCGCCGATGCCTTTCTGATGCCGTCGCGCTTCGAGCCCTGCGGAATGAATCAGCTATACAGCCTGCGCTACGGAACGCCCCCGATCGTGCACGCGACCGGCGGGCTCGCGGATACGGTCATCGACGCCAACCCCGTGACCCTGGGCGATGGCACGGCCACGGGCTTCTGCTTCCTGCCCGCCGACACCGCCGCCCTGGCCGGCGCGATCGAACGCGCCCTGGCGCTGTTCGGTGAACCTGGACAGGAACGCTGGCGGTCAATGATGCGCAATGGCATGGGTCGGGATTTCGGCTGGAACACGAGTTCCGCGGCCTATCTCGACCTCTACCGCAGCCTGAGGGGTTCAGTCCGGCGCTAGGGTATACTGCCAGCCCGCCAATCGTAACGAATACCGGGGCCGGCCTTGATGCCGGCCCCGCTCGTGCAGATCCAGAGCCAAGGGACCCATGACCCTGACCGGAAACAGCGAACGCTTTCTTCCCAAGGACAAGGAGTTGCGCGCCCGCGTCCGGCTATTCGGCGAGCTGTTGGGTCGGGTGATCCGGAGGCTGGAGGGGGACGAGGTCTTCCACGCGGTGGAAACCCTGCGCAAGGGCTTCGTGAGCCTGCGCAAGCGCGAGGATCCGCGTCTGCGCCAGCGCATGATGCGCTGCATCGTCCACCAGGATCCTGAGACGACCGAACGCATCATCCGCGCCTTCAGCATCTACTTCAGCCTCGTCAACATCGCCGAGGAAGACCTCTTCTACCGCTGGCGCCGCGCCGAGGTCAGCAGCGGAGATCCGCTATGGGTCGGCTCCTTCGACCGCACGCTGCGCGAGCTGCGCGCGGAAGGCGTCACCGCCGCGGAACTGGAGAAGCTCCTGTCGGAGCTGAGCTACACCCCCGTCTTCACCGCTCACCCCACGGAGGCACGGCGGCGCACCACCATGCAGAACCAGCGGCGCGTCTTCCAGACCGCCGATCGGCTCAACAACCCGCGCATCGGCGCCGCGGAGCGTAAACTGCTGATCGAGGAACTCGAAACTCAGATCCAGATTCTCTGGCGCACCAACGAGGTCCGGGTCAAGCAGCCGCAGGTGCGCGACGAGATCAAGTACGGATTGTTCTACTTCGAGGAAAGCCTGTTCGAAGCGATCCCCCTCGCCTACCGGTTCCTGGAAAAGGCGGTTCGGCGCACCTACGGGATGAAACCGGACGGCGCCCTGCCGATCCACATTCCGGCTTTCCTGCGTTTCGGGTCCTGGATCGGCGGAGACCGGGACGGCAACCCGAACGTGACCCCCGCGGTCACCGCTGTGGCCTGCCGGCTGGCCATGCAGCAGGTCCTGCGCGAGTACCTGAAGCGGGTTTCCCACCTGCGCAACGTGCTGACCCACTCCGCTCTGATGTGCCAGCCCTCGGAGGCCTTCCTCGCGAGCCTGGAGGCGGACACCAGCATTTCGCCCGCGGTGTTCCAGGGTTCCAGGGACCGCTACGAAACCGAGCCCTACCGGCGCAAGATCCAGATCATGATCTACCGCCTGAGGGAGACCCTCGCGACCGTGGACCGGCGCCTTGCCGGCGAGGCCGCGGTCCTCCCGGTCAGCTCCGCCTACAGCGGCGCCGATGCCCTGCTCGCCGATCTGCGGGTGATTCGCGACTCGCTGATCAGCCACGGCGAACGCAACGTCGCAGGTGGGGAACTCACCGATTTCATCCGGCTGGTCGAGACCTGCGGCTTTCACCTGCACCACCTGGACGTTCGCCAGGAGTCGACGGTACATGGCGCAACGATTGCCTCGATCCTGACACAAACAGGGCTGGCGACGGATTATGAGGCGCTGGAAGAGGCCGCGCGGCTGAAGCTGCTGGGCGACCTGATTGGCCGTGCGGAACTGCCCGCGATCGACTACGAGGCACTGGAGGAGTCCGCCCGGGAAACCATGCAGGTCTTCGACGTGATCCGGGAGATGCGCAGCGAGGTGGGGCCGCAGGGGATCGGCACCTACGTGATATCGATGACCCACGCGGCCTCCCACGTGCTCGAGGTCCTGCTGCTGGGCCGCTGGGCCGGTCTCGCCGGCGAAGCCGACGGAGGGCCGTTCTGTCAGCTGCGCATCGCGCCGCTGTTCGAGACGATCGAGGACCTCCTGCACGTGGAAGAGGTTCTCAACGGGCTGCTCGGCCACGCCAGCTATGCCCGCATGCTGGCCGCGAGCGGCAACATCCAGGAGGTCATGCTCGGCTACTCGGATTCCTGCAAGGACGGCGGCATCCTGGCCTCGAGCTGGAACCTGTACGAGGCGCAGAAGAAGATCGTCGCGATCACCGACCGGTTCGGGGTGCGCTGCCAGCTGTTTCACGGGCGCGGCGGAACGGTGGGCCGGGGCGGCGGCCCCACCCACGAGTCCATCCTTGCCCAGCCACCGGCGACCGTGCAGGGCCGGATCAAGTTCACCGAACAGGGCGAGGTGCTGTCGTACAAGTACAGCAACGTCGAAACGGCCGTGTACGAACTGGGAATGGGTGCCACCGGGCTGATCCTGGCCAGCCGCAGCCTGATCCGCAAACCGACCAGCGACCGCGACGAATACCGGACCACCATGAACGAACTCGCGGCGCTCGGCGAGGACAGCTACCGCGACCTGGTCGACCGCACGCCGGGAGTGCTCGACTATTTCTACGAAAGCACCCCGGTGCAGGAGATCGGCTTCCTGAACATCGGTTCACGACCCTCGCACCGGCGCCGGAGCGACCGATCCAAGACCTCGATCCGCGCGATACCCTGGGTCTTCGGCTGGGGGCAGTCCCGCCACACCCTACCCGCCTGGTATGGCATCGGCAGTGCGCTGGAGACCTGGCGCGGGGATGACCCGAACCGGCTGGCGCTGTTGCAGGACATGTACCACGAGTGGCCGTTCTTCCGCTCCCTGCTGTCCAACAGCCAGATGGCCCTGACCAAGGCCAATATGCGCACCGCCGCGGAATACGCGCAATTGTGCAGCGACCGGACACTGGCGGACATGGTCTATTCCCGGGTAGCAGAGGAATACGCCCGCACGGTGCGGGAAGTCCTGCTGATTGCGCGGCTCGACGCCCTGATGGACGAAACCCCGCTGCTGGCGCTGTCGCTGCAGCGCCGCGACCCCTACCTGGATCCGCTCAACAGCATCCAGATCCACCTGCTGCGCGAATCGCGCGCGCTGCAGGCGAGGCAACGGGATGAAACAGAGGAGAATCCGTGGATTTCACCGCTGCTGCGTTCGATCAATGCGATCGCCGCTGGCATGCGCAATACGGGGTGAGTCGGGGTGTCGGGCTGCGCGAACGTCGGGTTACGCCACGCTAACCCGACCTAAGGGATTGTGGCGCGACGGCGATGGTCCCACTGCGTAGCAGCGTAGGTCGGGTTAGCCCGAAGCGCGTAACCCGACAGCCCTGCCACGGAGCGCGCCGTCAGGCAGCCTGGACGGGGATCTGGTGACCCGTGTGCGTGATCCGATTGCCCGATCCCAGATAGACCAGGTTGGGGGTGAACTCGCGGGCCTCGGCGGCATCGAGCTGGCCGTAGGCGCAGATGATCACTCGGTGCCCCACCGCCGCCTTGTGCGCGGCCGCGCCATTCACGGAGATCACGCCCGATCCGGCTTCCGCCTCGATGGCGTAGGTGGTGAAGCGCTCGCCATTGTCCACGTTGTAGATCTGGATCTGCTCGAACGGCAGGATGCCCGCGGCATCGAGCAAGCGGGTATCGATCGCGCAGGAGCCCTCGTACTCAAGCTCGCAGTGCGTGACCTGGGCCTTGTGCAGCTTGCCCTTCAGTAATGTGATCATCATCGGCAGTATCCCCGGTGACGCTGGCAACCAACGGTTATTGTGCGGTGCATTATGAAGGAATCACCGAGCACCGGCAAACCTACCGTATTGCAGACGCAGGTTATCAATCAAGCGGACATCCTCCAGCCAGGCGGCGGCGAGCAGGATCAGGTCACGGTCTCCGACCCGAGGTTCGCCCAAGTCGTCGGCACGCCGGACGCTCAGGTAATCGCAACGAAAGCCCGCCGCGCTCAAACGTTCCTGCGCATTCGCGACGAGTTCCGGAAAGATCTTCGGCCACTGGTCCGGCTCCAGCAGGCAGGCCTCTGCCGTGTCGCACAGGCAACGGTAGAGCTCCGGGGCCCGTGCGCGCGCGGCATCGGAAAGACGCCCGTTACGCGAACTCAGCGCAAGGCCATCACTCTCGCGCACGGTGGGCAGCGCATCGACCAGCACCGGGAAATCCAGCGAATCGACCATGGCCCGGATCACCAGCAGTTGCTGGTAATCCTTCTCGCCGAAGATCGCCACATCGGGCTGCACCAGGTGGAACAGCTTCGCCACCACCGTCGCAACACCGTCGAAGTGCCCAGGCCGGGACCCGCCTTCGAGCTCCTCGGACAGGCCCGAAACCACGACCCGCGCCCGCGTCGCGCCCCCGTCGGGGTACATCTCGCCCACCTCGGGCCAGAACAGCGCGTCGACGCCGGCCTCGGCAAGCTTCTTGGTGTCGGCCTCCAGGGTCCGCGGGTACCGGGCCAGGTCATCGGGCCGGTCGAACTGCAGCGGGTTGACGAAGATGCTGACCAGCACGCGGTCACCGCGCTCGCGGGCATGCCGCACCAGCGCGAGATGCCCATCGTGCAGATTGCCCATGGTGGGGACGAACGCCAGCTTCAGGGAGTCCCGGCGCCGCCACTCGCGGCAGAGTGCCGTCACCTGCCGGCGGTCACGGACGATACGCATCGTCTTCAACCAAAGGTGTGGACACCGGACTCGGGGAAAGCGCGGCTGCGCACTGCCTCGGCGAAGGCCGCAACCGCTCCGGCAAGGCTGTCCGCGTCAGCCATGAAGTCCCGCGCGAAGCGCGGCGGTTTGGGCGTCAGACCGATCACGTCCTGCAACACCAGGATCTGGCCATCGCAATCCGGACTGGCACCGATGCCGATCACCGGCACCCGGGCCGTGTGGCTGATGCGCGTGGCGAGAACCTCGGGCACGCTCTCGAGCAGCAGGCACTGGGCGCCTGCGGCCTCCAGCGCGCGGGCCTCGGCCTGCATGCGCTCGGCCGCCGGTGCCTCGCGGCCCTGCACCCGGTAACCACCCAGGCGGTGTACCGCCTGCGGTGTCAGGCCAAGGTGGGCGCAGACGGGGATGCCGGAACCGGAGAGACGCCTGACCAGCTCGGTGTGACCGCCATTGCATTCGACCTTCACCATCTGGGCACCGGCACGCATCAGCGCTCCTCCCTGCTCGAGGGCGGTGAGTACGTCCCGGTCACCGAGAAAGGGCAGGTCTGCCATCAGCATCACGCGCTGCGTGCCGCGGAACACGGCCTCAAGGTGATAGACCATGTGCTCGATGGTCACCGGCAGCGTGGTTTCATGACCCTGCACCACCATGCCGAGTGAGTCGCCGACCAGGATCACGTCGATGTCCGAGGCGTCCAGAAGCCGGGCGAAACTCGCGTCATAGGCGGTCAGGCAGGTGATCGGCCGCCCCTCCTGCTTATGTTTCTCGAGCGTACGAATGGTGTTGCGCATGGTGCCTCCGTAACCGGTCAGAGGTGCACTGGAAGCGGATTGAAATAGTGCCTGCCGCCGTGAATCTGGTCCAGGAACTGGACCAGTTGCAGGAAATCCGCCTCGTTTTTGACCCAGTCGATCTCGGTGGCGTTCACGATTACCAGGGAGGCCGCATCGAAGTGATGGAAGAATTCCGTGTAGGCCGCGTTCAGACGCTCCAGGTAGGCGGCGTCGATTCGGCGTTCGTAGCTGCGCCCGCGCCGGCGGATGCGTTCCAGCAACACCTCGACGGGCGCCTGCAGATAGACGACCAGGTCCGGACGCGGCAGCTGCGGCCGCAGCTGCCGGAACATCTCCCGGTAGATGTCCATTTCGTCCGGCGCCAGGTTCAGCTCGGCGAACAGGGGATCCTTGTCCACCAGGTAGTCCGCAACATGCAGGCGCTCGAACAGCTGCAGCTGCGCAAGCGGGGTCAGCTGGCGAATCCGCTGCACCAGGAAGTGCAGCTGCGTGGCCAGCGCGTGCTTGGAGCGGTCCTGGTAGAACCGCTCCAGGAACGGATTCTCGTCAGGTGTCTCGAACAGCCCCTCGGCGTCGAGATGCCGCGCCAGCATCTGCGCAAGGCTGGACTTGCCGACACCGATCGGACCCTCGACGGCAATGAAACGGAAATCGGCCAGGCTCACGCGCGCGCCTCCTCGGCGATGGCAACAAGACCCGTGCTGGCCATGCGCCGGCACAGCGCCGCGACGCTGCCAAGACCCGGGATGACGAGGGCAGGATCCAGTTCCTGTAGTGGGAAAAGGACGAAATCCCGCTCCGCGATGCCGGGATGCGGCACCCGAAGGCCCGGCTGATCGATCACCAGGTCTCCGAACAGCAGGATATCGAGGTCCAGCAGGCGCGGCCCCCATCGGGAGCCGTCGCGTTGGCGTCCGCAGGCCACCTCGATGGCCTGGAGTTCGTCCAGCAGGGCGCGGGGCGTCAGCTGCGTATCGAGCCGGGCCACCGCATTCACGTAATCGGGCTGATCCTGCGGGCCCATCGGCGGATTGCGGTAGAGGCTCGAGCGCGCGATCAGGCGGGTGCGTGGCACATCACGCGCGAGTCGCGTGCAGGCATGCAACACCTGCGCGACGGGATCGCCGAGGTTGGCACCGATCCCGATATAGGCATGGACGGCCGGCCTCATGAGGCCGACGGGGCCTTTCGGCGTCGCCTTCGCGGCCGTGTGCGCGTCGCTGGAGCGCCGCTGGGCGCGCGCGCCATCTCCTGTTGCCGGGCCTCGTCCGTCTGCTGGAACTCCGTCCACCACTGGCAGAGATCCGGATCGGCATCACCCACCCGCGCACGTAGACAGAGGAAGTCGTAGCCGGCACGGAAACGCGGGTGGGTCAACAGCTTCAGGGCACGCCCGCCCTGATTGCGCGGCAGGCGCTGCTGCAGGTCCCAGATCTCGCGCACCACCAGCGAGTAACGCTTCGGGATCGAGACCCGCTGGACCTGTCGCTCCAGCACCACGGACATCGCCTGCTGCCAGGCGGCAACGGGATCCTCGTCGGCGGCCAGCCGCGCCTGCGCCTCGCACTGCACCGGGGCCCACAGCACCGCCGCGTAGAGAAACGCCGGGTGCACGCCCAGTTCGTCGCGAATCCTGGCGTCGGTGTTCTTCAGCGCCTCGACCAGAAAGGCGCGCCGCTCGAGGCCGCGGTCCGGATCGGCAAAGCAGGCCGCCGCCTGCGGGAACAGCGACTCGAACAGCCCGAAGCGTTCGAGTTCGTCCAGGCAGGTGACCGCCGCGCCGCTGTGGAAGAGCTTGATCACCTCGTCGAACAGACGGGCCGGCGCCACCGACGTCATCAGGCCGGCGTGGTAATGCATGGCGTGATCCAGCTCGGGGGCGATGCGCAATCCGAGCTTGGCGCTGAAGCGCACCGCTCGCAGCATGCGCACCGGATCCTCGCGCAGGCGCTGTTCGGGCTCATTCCCGATCAGGCGCAACACACCCTCGTGCAGATCCAGCACGCCGTTGGTGAAGTCGAGGACCGCGTAATTCGAGATATCGTAGTAGAGCGCATTGATGGTGAAATCACGCCGCCACGCGTCCTGCTCGATGGTGCCGTAACAGTTGTCGCGGAGGATGCGCCCCTCGTCGCTCAGTTCGATGTTGCCTTCCTCGTCCTCAGCGCCGAAGGGGGCGCGGAAGGTCGCCACCTCGATGATTTCGCGCCCGAAGGTGACGTGGGCAAGCCGGAAGCGCCGCCCGATCAGCCGGCAATTGCGAAACAGCCGGCGCACGTCATCCGGATGGGCATCGGTCGCGACGTCGAAATCCTTGGGTTCCCGTCCCAGCAACAGATCCCGCACGCCACCGCCGACCAGGCAGCTGCGGAACCCGGCATCGCGCAGGCGGTACAGGACCTTCAGCGCGTTTTCGCTGATCGCGGCCCGCGAGATCGGGTGCTGATCACGGGTGTACACCCGCGGCTCTATGGGGGCTGGGACTGGTTGGCTCACCAAGGTTCGTCGTCGGCGTGAAAGGCCCGTATCATAGCAGTTTGCCCTCCTGATGCACCGCACCGCACCGGCCGTCCCGGACAACGCCGCGTCGCGCGGAGGAGGCTGCGTGCTCCCGAGGCTGCGCACCCTTCAACGGGGGACATGGCGGATCGGGGCCGTCTCTCCGGTGGCGCGGTAACGCAGGTAATCGTCGAGAATGCGCCGGTGATCGAAGGCCAACGGTTGCGTCCGGTCTTCCGGGTCCAGCCATGCGAGCGCCTTCGCATCATCCTGCGCCCGCGCCTGCCCCTCACCCCGTGCCACATAGACGACACTGACGGTATGGCCGCGCTCGTCACGTTCGGGATCGGAGTAAACCCCGAGCAGGGTCTCCAGCCTGATCTCGAGGTTGGTTTCCTCGCGCGCCTCGCGCAGGGCTGCCTGCTCCACCGTCTCGCCCTCATCCACGAAACCGCCGGGCAGAGCCCAGCCGGGCGGTGGATTCAGCCGTTCGATCACGACGATGCGGCCGGGATTCGCCGCATGGAGAATGATCAGATCGACGGCCAACAGCGGCGTCTTCGGACGTTCTGCGTTCATGTCTCCCCCTCCTTCCGAATAAAACGCCGGATGTGCCGGCGTTCTCGCTTGTCCGGACGCCGGGCACGGCCGCCCTCGCCCCGTTGCTGCCGACGCCGCTCGGCCTCGGCCTCGCGCCGAGCGACACTCTCCGCGGTCTCCGCGTAGAGCCGTTGCGCCTCGACAGCCGGACGGCGCTTGTCGTTGATGCCCAGGACTTCGACGTCGAAGACCTCCTCACCCCGGTGCACGGTCAGGCGGTCGCCCGGGTGCACCCTGCGGGCGGGCTTGCAGCGGTCGCCATTTACGTGCACCTTGCCACCTGCAACCGCCTCGGTGGCGAGAACCCGGGTCTTGAAGAAGCGCGCAGCCCAGAGCCATTTGTCCAAGCGCAACGCGGCATCACCGGAGTCAGCCGCGGTCACATGCCCCGCCCATTGCGTCCGCCGGGAACCGATTCCTCAAGCCGCCTGGAGATCCCATGGCCCTGCCCCATCTTCATCTAGTCAGCTTTCCTCTCTGTCCCTTTGTGCAGCGTAGCGTCATCCTGCTGAAACACAAGAAGGTTCCGTTTGAACTGACCCTTCTCAACCCCCAGGAACTGCCGGACTGGTTCCTGGAAAAGTCCCCGACAGGAAAAGTGCCACTGCTGCTGGTGGAGCAGGACACCGCTGTATTCGAATCTGCGGTCATTAGCGAATACGTGGACGAAATCACCCCACCCCCGATGCTTCCGACAGACCCGCTGCGACGCGCCCTGGACCGCGCCTGGATCGCCTTCGTATCCGACCTGGTCATGGCGCTGCACCGCTGGATGACCGCATCGACCGAAGAGGCTTTCAAGGTGGCCCGCGACGAGGCCGCGAAGGGCCTGAAACAGCTGGAGGCGCAATGCAAGGCCGCCCCCTGCTTCACCGGGCCGGATTTCTCCCTGCTCGACGCGGCACTGGTGCCGGTGTTGATGCGCCTTGACCTGCTGCAGGATCCGGAAAGCCCCTGGCAACCCGACGATTACCCCGTCCTCGCAAGCTGGTGGCGGCACGTTTCGGATCTGCCGGAGGTGAAGGAGTCGACCGTCGAGGACTTTCGCGCACGCCTCATCGGCTTCCTGAATGCTCAGGATGGCTTCGCCGGGCCGCGTCTGGCCGCAGGTCTGGCTGCACGCGGCCACTGACCCGGCCAGTCGACGACGAAGTCGATCAGCGGCAGGTCGGGTGCCTCGTCCTCACGGACCACCCGGCCTGCCACCGAAACCTTCGCCGCACGAACGGTTTCCGGATTCCCCGAGATCAGCGGGTGCCAGTCCGGCAATGATTCACCCAGGAAGCGCAGCCGATAGGCACAGGTCGGCGGCAGCCAGTCGTATTCCGCCACGGTCCCGATGTTCACCTGCAGGCAGTCGGGCACCCTCCGGGTGCGGTTTGCGTAGTCGGAGCAGCGGCCCGTATCGCAGTCCAGCAGGCGGCAAGCCAGCCAGGTATGGACGATTTCTCCCGTATCCTCATCTTCGAGCTTGTGCAGGCAGCACCGCCCGCAGCCGTCGCACAGCGCCTCCCACTCCTGTGCGTCCAGCGTCTCCAAAGGACGTTTCCAGAACGGCAGCTGCATCAGGAGGCTCCGCCGCCGGCGGCTTCCAGCAGGCGCTCACCGGCCTGTTCCAGGCGGTCCAGCACCGTTTCCCAGCGTTCCATCGTCACGTAGTGCATCAGGACCCGCCCACGACCGATGGGGACCATGATGGCCAAGCCCACGTCCGGGTATAGCCAGTACTCCTGGTCGTCGCCGATGCGCAGGTGGCCGGCCGGATCCCCGAAGCGCTCGCGCAACAGGGTCGCGTCCCAGCGGGCGCGCGGGATATAGCTCATCTCCACCGCGGGCGTGCGGCCGAGCTTCCGCAGCGCGTCGTCGCTGAGCCCGTAGCGACGGGCGCCGCTGGGCATCGGCCGTTCCGACGTCCGTTCCTCCCAGATGAACGCCATCCCGTCCTCGTCGAGAGCGGGCACCAGGACCAGGTTGGCCTCGAACGGCGGTATCCGGGCATTGGCGTAGAAGGCCTCGACGGTACGGCTGCCGTCCGGCTCGACGAACAGGCGGATGTCCGGCACCGGGAGGCGCCGGGCGAGTTCCATCAAGGTCGTCTGCCCGAGTTCGATGCCCAGCACGCGGGTGTGATCCTCGGCGATGACCTCGATCTGCCAGGGCAGGTTCTCGAAACGCTGCACCTGGCTGCGGTCCGGCGTCAGGAAGAAGCCGATGAGCGCAAGGAACAACAATACGACGAGAACGATCCAGACTATTCCACGAAAACGCATCTCACCCCCGGCCATCGCCTGGCGTCCCTGAAAGCAAACCGGCGACAAGGTAGCACCCTCGCAGGTAATCCGCCGCATGCCCCTGCTCCGGGCGCCCCGAGCAGAGACGTGATGTCATGTCCGGAACGGCTGGCAGGAAACCGGAACGGCTGCGAGGGCGACACGAGGCGCCTCTTTTCCCAGTATACCAACAGAGACCCGGCGGCCCGGCCCGGCAAAGGGCTCGGCCGTCATGCAGTGCGTCCGGCACTGCGACAGCCGGTCCCGGGCAGGCCAACCGAAGCGGTGAAGAATTCGCGGCGTCCCGACGGACAAGGCAAACTTCCGCCAGCGAAAGGGAAGGCTTCCGGTCTTCCGCGCGTCCTGAGACCATTCCCCGGATCCGGCACGGGTCCCGTGCCCGACGATTTCCATCCGGCTACCCGCCCACCCGTTCATGGAGTATCCAACATGCCGCTGCATCTGCCCACCCTGTCCCGCCGCCGCTTTCTCCAGATGGGAGCCGGATCGCTCGCCGCCGCGGGTGTGATCATCACGGCACCCCACATCACCGCATTCGCGGAAGATCTGAACGACTTCCTGAAAGGACCGCCCGTCCCCGACATCAAGCCCCTACAACTCTCCGAGAACGTATGGATGATCTATTCGGAGGACGTCTTCCCGACCCCGAGGAACCAGGGAATGATGTGCAACATCACCTTCGTGGTCACCGACGACGGCGTGGTCGTCCTCGACAGCGGCGGCTCGCTGCAGATCGGAGAGATGGCGATCCGCATGATCCGCACCGTCACCGAGAAGCCGGTGGTCGCGATCTTCGTATCGCACTACCACGGTGATCACTGGCTGGGTAACCACGCCTTCGTGAACGAGTACGGCGACGACCTGCCGATTTACGCGCACCCGCACACCAAGACAGAGATCGAAGGCATGCAGGGCGACCTCTGGCGCAGCCTGATGGAGCGCTGGACCGAGGGCGCCACCATGGGTACGCGCGTGGTTGCACCCAACCGCACCACGAATCACGGCGACGAGTTCCGCTTCGGCGCGGTGACCCTGCGCATGCATCACTACGGCGTCGCGCACACGCCGAGCGACATCTCCATGGAGGTGGTCGGGGACCGCCTGACCTACGTCGGGGATGTCGCGATGGAACGCCGGATCGCCAACATGGACGACGGTTCCTTCCAGGGTTCCATCGATTACATCGACGCCCTGAAGGCCGAGGCAGGCTCCGAGATCTGGGTCCCGGGCCACGGCCGCGCGACCGATGACCTGATGCAGTGGAACCGGGAATTGTTCGCCGGAATCTACGAAAACTGCATGGAGGCCGTCGAGAACATGGAGGACATGGCCAGCGCCCGGGCACGTGTGATGGCCGACCCGCGAGTCACCGACAAGGCTGAGGAGACCCGTGGTTTCGATGACAACATCGGGCGCTATGTGAGCCTTGCGTACCTGGAGGCGGAGATGGCCGCGTTTTGATCGTCGGGCGGACCTAGCCTCGTGTGTCGGGTTAGGCTGTGGTGACCCGACCTTTGGAGGACTTGGCGCCGCGTTTTGGGCATCGGACGGACCTGGCCTCGTGTGTCGGGTTACGCTGCGCTAACCCGACCTACGGGGAGAGTGGCTGCGCGCACCTCCGAGGGGATTCAATGAACCGAGCCGACCGCCTGTTCCACCTGCACGGGCTGCTTCGGGCCGCGCGTCACCCGGTCCACTTCGACACCTTGCGCGAACGGCTGGAGGTATCCGCCGCGACGCTCAAGCGCGACATCCGCTACCTGCGCGACCACATGGGGGCACCGATCCTCTACGATCGGCAGTACAACGGCTACCGCTACGATCCGCATGCCCCAGAATTCGAACTGCCGGGGATCTGGTTCAACGATACCGAACTGCACGCCTTGCTGGCGATGGAACAGCTGCTCGACGCGGTGCAGCCCGGATTGATCGGGACATCGATCGGTCCATTGAAGACCAAGGTCCGCAAGCTGCTCGGCGAGGGCGGTCAGCACGCCGACCTGGTCGCAAGCAGGGTCTCCCTGCAACCGATGGCGCTGCGCCGAGGCAACGACGCCATATTCGGCCAGGTCTCGGGTGCCACGTTCAATGCAAGACCGCTCTCGGTCACCTACCATGGGCGGGAGCGGGACACGCCGGGCGACCGGACCATCCACCCCTATCGGCTCGTCCACTACCGGGACAACTGGTACGTGATCGCTTACTGCGACAAGGCGCAGGATCTGCGCACCTTCGCCCTGGACCGGATTCGGCAGGCACAGCCGGTGAGTCTGGACTTTCGGGCCTGCGATGACAGGACCCTGGCCCATCACCTGGGTGCGAGCTTCGGCATCTTCACCGGGGCGGCCAGGGAATGGGCGGTGCTGCGCTTCACGGCCGAACGGGCCCGCTGGGTGGCCGACGAGTCCTGGCACCCGGACCAGATCGGCCGCTGGGAGGCCGGCGCCTTCGAGCTGCAGGTCCCCTATTCAGACCCGCGCGAGCTGGTCATGGACATCCTCAAATACGGCCCGGATGTCGAAGTCATCGCGCCCGAGGCCCTGCGGAAGATGGTCGGGGAGCGCCTGCACGCAGCAGCCCGTCGCTATTCAGAAGACAGCGCACACTGAACCTCCGTCAACGGACACGCGCTCGGCGGCGTCGATGCACACCAGGTTACGGGGCGTGCTGAAAATCCTCAGCGCCCTGGGTCTGGCCGGTGCAATTCGCTGCGCCCGTTGAGACCCTATGCACGATCAGGCCCCGCAGGGTGCCGCGAGGCCCAGCCGAACCGGGGCGGCCGCTTGCGTTGCGGCCATGCGGACGTGGGTTGGTGCAAGTCGCTGGGCGCATTGGCAGCCCACGCGCGACGCATCCGCTTCCGCGTCCAGGTCCGATATTTTTTACCGGTGGCTCACTCTGTGAGCCACCGGGGGCGTTAT
Source organism: Thioalkalivibrio sp. (assembly GCA_007116035.1). Taxonomy (GTDB): domain Bacteria; phylum Pseudomonadota; class Gammaproteobacteria; order Ectothiorhodospirales; family Ectothiorhodospiraceae; genus Thioalkalivibrio. The sequence goes on along the minus strand of SKJG01000141.1, from coordinate 14,228 downwards.
AACAAGGGCAAGCCCACCCCATGGAGCCCGACATGAGCCCCAAGCATGCTTCGACCCAGGCCCTGCGCATTCCGACCCTTGCCGGCTATGCCCGACGCCCGCGGAATCGCGGTGCCGCCAACGGAACCTATCTGCAACGCCTGCCGCTCGCCGGCTTCGAGCATCACGACGCCCGGCGCCTGTGGCCCTACCTGCGCACCGGTCAGGCGCTGCTGCTGAGCCGCGAATTCAGCAACCCCGTGGATCCGCGTGCGGTACGCATCACCTGGCTGGGTGAGCATCTCGGTTACCTGCCCCAGATGGACAACTTGCTCGCTTCCGATCTGCTGGATCACGGCGCCGAGATCATCGCCCGCATCCACGACCTGCGCGAGTCCGAGGACCCGTGGCAGCGGATCAGCCTCAACGTCTACCTGACGCGCAAGGGATGATTGCCATCCCGATGACCGCGGAAGCACCCCAGGACATCGTCCCGTGCGCAACGCACTCCGCCGCATCGCCGCCCCCAGTGGGGACGCGGGCCCACTCGGCGACCTACCGCGGGAAAGCCCACCCCCCAGAGGCTGCCCTAAAGGGTAAGGCCTGAACTAGGAGCGGCCTCCGGCCGGGATCAAGATCTTTCGGGCTACGCAGCGTATCGCGACCGGAGGTCGCTCCTACGGGGATGAATGCGTAGAGGACGCGGCCGGCGGTTTCTCCAGGAGCGGGGCATCCGGTGCTCAGGTCACCGGGTCGGTCAGCCCCGACTCCAATCCCCGGCGCCAGTCGTCGACGAAAGCCTCGATGGTCTCGATGAAATCCGGGTCGTGCTCGCGACGGTTGATGGTGCAGTGGATCACCACTGCTTCGGGCTCCGGTGGCAGGCCGGTGGTGATCGTCCAGGCCAGCGCGTTGGGACAGCCGGGCAGGCTGAAACGCACGCCGCCGCGGATGGCTTCCCGGTGTACCGCGAATTCGCCCCAGACACAGTAGATCCGGCCCTGATCTCCAGCGTGTTCCAGCACGGAGTCGATTGACGCACACCAGCGGGCGAGATGCGCGACACCCAGCTCCCGCTGCAGGGTTTCCGGGTCGGTCTGAAGGCTGGCGAGGGCAAAGAACTCCATGGGAGGGAATGCTGCGGTTCAGGTCGCGTTGCGGTTCAGCCGCTCCACCGCGGCAATCGCGGCTTGCGCCGCGGCGTCGATGTCCCCCTCGCGGCCGGCCAGCGTCAGGCGCCCGAACGCGCCGACCGCATGCGCCTCGCAGAGGGTGATATTGGAGGCCTTCTCGGCCTCGTTGGCAGCGTAGATCACGTAGCCGGCCGGCTCAGTCTCGAGGATGAAGATGCTTTGCCCGGCCAGGACCATGGAGCCCTTGCGGTTCTGGCGATTGATCAGTACCGCGTGATCGGCATTGATCCCGCGAATGACTTCCTGCCAGGCGACCCGGCATTTCTTCCGCGCCGACTCATCGGTCCGCATGTGATGGAGTAATACGTCCGAGGCTTCGGTGACGCTGGCCTGGTCGCGGTGGTGGATCACCATGGAGCCGAAGGCACGTTCGACCACCATCTGCCCCAGGTGCACCGGCGACGCCTTCAGCGCGATATCGGTCAACCGATGGATGGCCAGGCCCGGCTCAACCTCAAGCCAGAGACAGGAGTCCCCCGGCTTGGGCAGGAAGCCCTGCGACACCGTCGCCATATACGCTGCGACCTGCGGCTGCAGGGAATCGATATGGACGTAGGTCCGCAGTGAGATCAGGGGCGCATCCATGGGAACAACCAGTCCAAGTTCATTTCCTGACGACGGGGCCATCGCGGCCCGTGGAAAAGGTGCCCCCACCGAGGTCTCGGCTTCGGTTGCGAAGACCGTCCATCCGTTCGAATCCCACCTGCACCGAGTGGGCCACCCGGATCCGGCGGGGCGCGACGCGCGATCATACCGGTTTCAGCATGCCCGGGTCACGGCGCGCACCTGAAGACGGGACGGCGGCGCGGCTGGATCCGCGCCCCGCCCCGTACCCTGAAAAAGGCGCCCAGAAACCCCAGCCGGATTGTTGAATCCTACCATGCCCCGTCACTAGCGGGCCATGCGGGCAGGAAGACCGGGGTCCCGCCCTGGGGGACGCGGGGATCAGCCAGCCATTTCCCGCACGAAGACGCGCATCTCGGACGGTGTGACCGGCGGACCAAACTGGTTGAAGACAGGCGCATCCGCGGCATCGCGTCCCAGCGCCAGCGTCACCCGGGCCTTGTTCTGATCCGGGTGCGTGGGGTCGAACGTGTACCAGCGGTCGCCGACAAACGCCTCGAACCAGGCGTGCAGGTCCATCGGCTCCAGGTCCTGCAGATAACCCGCCACCATGCGTGCGGGGATGGACATGCTGCGGCAAAGGGCAATGCCGAGGTGCGCGAAATCCCGGCATACGCCCTCGCCCCGCCCCAGCGCCTCGGAGGCGGAGATGGGCATCGGGTCCGATTCCGCCAGGTACCGCAGCCGGGAGTGCACCCAGCGACTGATGGCGGCAACCTGGTCATAGCCTGGCGCCTGCCCGTAGGTAATCTCGTTCGCCAGCGAGCCCAGCCGGTCCGATTCGCAGAAACGGCTCGGAATCAGGTACGCGAGGACATCGTCGGGCAATGCCTCGACCGGCACGTATGCCTCCCCATGGCCTGCATCCTCCCAGGGCGACACGATGACCTCCGAGCGGCTTTCGATCCGGAAAGAACCCACCGGCGCGACGAGGCGCTGGCAAAGGTTGCCGAACATGTCGACATGTTCGGTTGCCGGTACCTGAGGGGTCAGGGAATAGCTCTCCCGCGCAATCCACTGGCGCGCGCCGCTGCGCGGCCGCAGCAACAGAAGGAGCGGCGTCGGTTGCGCGCATTGCATCTCGATCATGCAGCCTACCTCGAGGCGCATCGGGACCTCCGGTCGAAAAGAGAAGGATTCATGGGTTCCTTGCAGTCCGGATGCCCTGACAGGGGGTCCTCCGGACGGGAAATGGGTGGGCGGCAGCAGCCCCGAGTATAAACCTCGCTGCTTCGGGGAAGGAATGCCGCGCCCAGCGACCGGAGCCGTCTCCATGCGATCCAGCCGGGTGCCCACACAAGCCTTCGGTGTTAGCCGCGTCCCGTCTGTGCTACCTCTGTGCACCCCCGGACAGGAACAGGAGCCGAAATGAACGCACCCGCACTGCACATCCGCGTCGACACACGCGAGAGAGGCCGCATCATCACCCGGCTGGAAGGACTGCCGGGCGTCACGCTGGAGTCCGTCGAGATGGACCTGGGAGACTACCTCCTGCCCGGCGACCTGATCGTCGAACGCAAATCCGCGACGGACCTGATCCTGAGCGTCGTGGACCGCAGCCTGTGGGACAAGGTAGCTAAGCTCAGGAGTCAGCACGAACGGGTGGTGTACATCGTCGAGGGCGATCTCTACACGGCCCGCTTTCACCAGCAGGCCCTGGATATCCACCGGGCCCTCGCCATGATGGTCGTGACGCACGGCGTCACGGTGCTTCCCAGCCCCGATGCGGACAACAGCGGCATGCTCATCTATCTGCTGGGGCTTGCCGCCGCAGAGGGGGCCGCAGCGACGGAACGGCCCGACAAGCCGACGATCCGGCGGGATGCGCAGCTCTACCTGCTGGCCAGCCTGCCCGGCGTGGACGCCGACCGGGCCGAGGCCCTGTTGCGTCATTTCGGCAGCGCCCGCGCGGTGCTGGCCGCCGACGCCGATACCCTCGCACAAGTCGAAGGCATGGACGCGGAGCGGGCCGCACGGATCGCCGAGGTGCTTGAATACGGAAAATAATTAGCGGGACACGCCTGAAGGCCGGTGTCCACGACCGATCACCTGGCGTGAATGCGGCAGTCTGGCCAGTTGCAGGAAGAGCAGACCGGCGTGTCCGGGGCAACCCCCCGGCTGCTGCCCGCGGCGGCGAGACCGATCAAACGGCCACCTGATCATCACGAAAGCTCGGCAGAGGATCCCTTCGCGCGCAAGGCGCGCTCCCACGGGTTCTTGCCCTGGTAGGCGCCTGCCTTGCAGGCGAAGATTTTGGCGGTTTCGCTGCGGTCTGTGCGATTTTACTTGCCTGCGGAGGATTCGTGATGGTCAGGAACGGCCATGCGGCCTCAGTCCAGGTAGTTGTACTGCTTCTCCAGGTCCTTGAGGATCTCCCAGGTGCAGGACATTCCGGCCGGGAAGGTGATCAGGTCGCCGCGCTCGAAGGTCTGGGGCTCGCCTCCGTCCGGGGTCACGGTGACACGGCCGCGCAGCAGGTAGCAGATTTCGGTGCGGTCGTAGGTCCAGTGGAAGGTCGAGACCTCCTTGCGCCACCGCGGCCATCCGGGCACGCCGATTACGTCCAGCTTCGCCGGTGAGGGGTCACGTTCGAAGAAGATGCCCTGCTCGCTCATTTCACTCTCCATGGCTCGAAGTCAGGCGCCATGGTGCACCGCCAGAAGCAACGATCCAACCCTCGTCGAGTGGGGCTTCCTTCCCGCCCGCCGGCAGGGAGTGGCGCAGCCAGGCAGCGCGCCATAGATGCAGGGCGTCGCACTGCGGGCCCGGTGCGCTCGCCCGGACCCGGCAAAGACCCTCGCGCCTCGGCTCGGCTGCGCCTCACGGCGCACTGCCCGGTAACGCTGCAAAACGCCATGGATCATTCAGATCCAGCCGACCAGGAGCGGTACCAGGATGGCTGTGAGCAGCGCATTCAGCGCCATCGCGATCCCGGCAAAGGTTCCGGCGAGCTGGTTCACCTGGAAGGCGCGGGCCGCGCCGATACCGTGGGAGGCGACCCCGACCGCAAAACCCCGGGCAGCCCAATCCGTAACCCTCAATAAGTTGAGCAGCGGCGTGACGATCATCGCCCCGATGATGCCGGTGATGATGACCAGTGTCGCCGTCAGCGACGCCAGACCGCCGATCCCCTCAGCAATCCCCATCGCAATCGGTGTGGTTGCCGACTTGGGAGCGAGGGACCGCAGCGTCTCCGGGCTGGCGCCCAGCGCGGCCGCAACCGCGACGGCGGAGACCACTGCGGTGATCGAGCCGACGACGAGCGCTGCCAGCATCGGTACCAGCAGGCGCCGCACTCGATTGAAGTTCCGATACAGGGGTACCGCGAGGAGCACCGTTGCGGGCCCCAGCAGGAAATGCACGAACTGCGCACCGTCGAAATAGGTGGCATAACTGGTGCCGGTGACCACCAGCAGGGCAACCAGTACGGCGATGGCCACCGCCACCGAATTGACCAGCGGTGAGCCGCCGGCGGCCCGGTGCAGAGAGTGCCCGATCGCGTAGGCGCCGAGGGTCGCGGTCAGCCACAGCAGCGGCTCCTGCTGCAGGTAGACCCAGAGCAGGTCGAGGTTGTCGGTGGCATCCTGTACCCCGTTCACGAACGCTGCTCCGGTTCGTACAGCCCCATGCGCCGCATCACCCAGAAGAACACCAGTGCCGTCACGGCAATGGTCAGCGCCGTGGACACGAACAGCGCGGCCAGCAGTGGCAGCCATTCGGTCCGGATGCGTGCCACGTGCAGCATGACCCCCACACCCGCCGGGACGAACAACAGCGACAGATGGGACAACAACACCCCGGCGACGGCATTCAGCGCCTCCGGTACCTCGCGCAGCGCGGCCAGCGCCCCAAGCATGAAGAAGGTGCCCAGCACCGGACCGGGAATCGGTACACCGGCGGCACGCACGATGACCTCGCCCAGCAACTGGCAGACGAGGAGGGCAAGAATGGCATGAACCACGGACGACCCCCTGGGATGAAACCGGATTGCGTTCGGGAGAACTCTATATCGAACCGGCTCGACAAGCTCCCCGCGTGGCGGGAATCCAGACGTTCATCCAGGTTGCGTCGGCGAAGGACGCGGCTACGATCCTAGCCGGAACCCCGTCAGCGACGCAGCCATCGTCTTCTCCAGGCAGCCCTCCCCGGCACGGATCATTCCCCGCCGGAGGGTCAGGTCAGCACGCCATCGGGGCCGTGGGAGCCCGTCGGGCCTTTGGGGGACCCGGCAACATGGCCTCCATGAGCAGATGCCAGACCTCGCCCGCGTGACCGTGGCCGGGCTCGGGGCCGGTGATGGTCAACAGGGCGTGCCTTCCGCGGCCGATGAGTTCGAGGCTGATTCGGCGCGCACACCCCGACACGCGACTGATGGCGCGGGCGCCGGCCAGCAGTTCGAGGTCGATGCACAGCGAACTGTCCGGGCCATCGACGAACAGGCTGCGGTCACGCCTGCGGCAGCGCACCGACGCCGCGTGCAATGACGCGCGACCCGTACCCTGGTCGAGGCAGATGTCCAGCGGGATCTCCTGCTCGTCGACGACGTCCAGCAATGCCGGCAGATGGTCCAGCGCGACGGGCCAACTCGCGCCCTGGGTGATCATGCGTTGAACGGCCATCACCGCGCTGCCTCCCCTCGCCTGTTCAATCGGTGGCGGCAGCCCGGACACCCTCTCGTGCATGGGGACTCCGGTGCCGTGGTCGCCGGGGATTCCCGGGGCGTGGCGTCGGCCCGAGGAGCCGACGGACTAAGGTGAACAATGGCGTGTTGATTACAGGACATCTCGCTCTCCCTTGATGGCTGAACTGAAGACCGTTCCTGCTGGCTGGGACACCACGAACCATCGGTTCACCTGGCTGGCGGACGGAGTAACCGGTCGAAGCGACAACCCCGGGGCGATCTCGGAGACCCCTTGATCCCGACGGCACATTGCTTCGGGCCGGTAACGCTAGTAAACGTTAATGGGAATGATTACTGTTTCTGTTTATGGAGTCAATAGGGAAGTGCGGTGTCTGCGGAGGCTGGCAGGCCCTGCGGATCTCTCAAGGGAAGCCCGGTGAAGGGCCCGAAACCGGGCCCAAACCAGGGCAAGAGGCCGGATTCGGTGATCACGCTGCGGTTGCCGGAGTCACCTCCGGCAACCGGGAGCAGCGAAGTGCCCTTGATTCGGCACTTCCCTCGGGGAATCAGAAATCCACGTTCAGCGAAACGAAGAACCTGCGCGGTTCCAGGATGTTGTTGTAGGCATTGCTGAAGGCCTCGTTACCGGCGCCCGTGCAGCCTCCATCGGTGCAGCGGGTATACGAGCGGTAATCCTTGAAGTCCTTGTCCAGCAGGTTCTCGATCACGCCCGTCACGCGCACGTTTCTGCTCACCCGGTAGGTGGCCCCGAGATCGAACAGGGTGTAGCCCTTGAAGTCGCCGAGAACGATGTTGCTGTCGCGCCAACCCTCGTCAACCCTGCCCTGTGCGTTCCCCCCATTCTGCGGCTCGGGGTAGTTGCGGGGCCGGAAGGCGCTGCTGCGATATTCGGCGCCGAGAAAGGTATTCAGCTTGGGCATGGCCTGCCAGCTCAGCCGGGCATTCAGCATGTGCTCCGGCACGCTGGTCAACGGGTCGCCGAGCCTGCGTTCGACCCGCTGGGACAAGTCGCCGGTATCGAGCTGCGTCTTCGTGACCTCGCTGTCGGTGTAGGTGTAGTTGCCGGCCAGGTTCGTTGGGATCGGCCGTCATGGGCATCAATTCACTTCCGGCTGCGAGACAAAGGCCATCCTCGCGACCCCGGCCCTCCGGGCATCCGCCATGATCCTGGCGAGGACCTCGTAGCGGGTGTCGCGGTCGGCCCGCAGGTAGACGGCGAGTTCCGGATTGGCGGCCACCGCGTCGCTGAGACGCAGGAACAGGTCGTCTTCGGCCAGTGGCTGGTTGTCCCAGAACAATCGGCCCGCCGCATCCAGCGCCAGCGTCACGCTGTCCACGGTCTCGTGGCTTGGCGTGCTGCTCGCACGCGGCAACTCCATTTGCACCGAGTGGGTGATCACCGGCGCGGTCACGATGAAGATCACCAGGAGCACCAGCATCACGTCGACCAGCGGGATCACGTTCATTTCCGACATCGGCTCGTTGGTATCGCCCAGGCGTCCGAAAGACATGGCTCAGGCTCCCTCGGCCGAGGGCCGCGTGTCGCTGGCGGGCAGGGGCTGCGGATCGATCGTCCGACCCTGCATCCCAGGCGCGTAATCGGAGTGCATCAGAAACGCGTGCAGGTCGTGGGCAAACGCCTCGAAGTCCTGCTGCATCAGCCGGTTGAATCGGTTGAAGATGTTGAAGAACGCGACGGCGGGGATGGCGGCCGCCAGACCCGCGGCGGTGGCGACCAGGGCCTCGCCCAGCGGACCCGCGACCAGATCCATGGACACGCTCTCCATGATCGAAAGTTCGATCAGGGCGTTGTGAATACCCCAGACCGTGCCGAACAGGCCGATGAACGGTGCCAGACTGCCGACGGAGGCCAGCAGGGTCTGCCCGGCCTGGAGGCGCAACTGCTGCCGATCGAGTGACTGCCGGATCATGCGGATCATGTGATCGTCGAGGCGCTGCTCGCCCTTCGGGCTGGTGTCGTGGCGCCCCGGATACGTTTCTACCGCGTGCCAGCCATCGCGCGCCATCTCCGCGAGCGGGCCACGGCTGCCGGAGACCGCGTCACGCAGCGCCTGGGTACTCGCGGCGTTCCAGAACGCCTGCAGAAAGCGCCGGTTGGCCCGACGCGTCTCCATCAGGCTCAGGCCCTTGGTGGCCGCGATCGCCCAGGTCGCGATGGACAACACGAGCAGGGTCAGGAAGACGCCGATCAATACGACGTCGCCGTGCTGGAAGACATAGAAAATATTGAGTTCGGTCATGTGATGGGCCCTCTCGGGGTGTTGTCGTTTTCAGTGCTCAACGCAGACGGAATTCCATCGGCACGATCACCGAAGCGGCGACCGGGCGCGTGCCCCGCCGCGCCGGCTCGAACCGCCAGCCCTCGACGGCCGCCAGTGCCGCATTGTCCAGCCGTTCGTGTCCACTGCTCTGTTCCACCCGCCAGGAAACCGGACGCCCGTCGGCACCGACCGCGACCCGCAGCAGCACCGTGCCTTCCTCGCGTCGGCGTTGCGATATTCGCGGGTACTCCGGCGGCGGATTGTTCAGATACGCCGCTCCGAAACCCGGTTCCTCGAACGGCTCGTCGGCCGCCCCCAGCGCCTCCACGGGCACCGGCTCATCCGCTACGCTGGGGCCAGCGATCGCGGTCTCTTCGGGCGCAGCAGCCTGTTGCCTCTGCGCAGGTTGTTCGGGCCGAGAGGTTGGCCTTGGCTCGGGCTCAGGTTCCGGCTCGGGCTCGGGCTCGGGCTCCGGCTCAGGTTCCGGCTCCGGCTCAGGTTCCGGCTCCGGCTCAGGCTCAGGTTCCGGCTCGGGCTCCGGCTCAGGCTCGGGCTCGGGCTCTGGCTCGGGTTCCGAGACGGCTTGTGCGATCTCGATTTCGTCGGTTGCCGGTAGATCCTGGGAAGGAGCCGGGGGAAGCGTCAGCTCTCCCAACTCGATCCAGCTGGCCTGCATGCCGCCGCGCCCGAGATCCAAGGTCGGCTGGCTCGCCTGCCAAAGGACGAGACCACTGACCGCCGCGCCATGCAACACCAGGCTCGCGACGATCCCGAGCGCCAGCCGCGAAGGGCGCAGCGAACGGGATGGGGGAACGTCGGTGATCGGCATGCTGCTCCAGGGTCGGCATGGCCCGATGCGCTCAGCCGGCGCTGCCCATCTGGCTCTGTTCGTAGTTCTGGATCCCCACCCGTTCGATCAGGGCCAGGTTGGTCTCCAGCCAGTCGACATGCTCCTCCTCGCTGTTGAGAATGCTCTGGAGCAGGTCACGGGTCACGTAGTCCTGCACCTTCTCACAGTGGGCAATGGCTTCCCGATACAGAGGAATGGCCTCCTGTTCCATCGCCAGATCGCATTCCAGGATTTCCTTGGTGTTCTCGCCGATGCGCAGCGTACCGAGATCCTGCAGGTTGGGCAGCCCCTCCAGGAACAGGATGCGATTGATCAATGAATCGGCGTGCTTCATCTCGTCGATCGACTCGCCGTACTCGTACTCGTCGAGTTTCTTCAGGCCCCAGTCGCGAAACATCCGCGCATGCAGGAAATACTGGTTGATCGCCGTCAACTCGTTCTTCAACGAGGCGTTGAGGTAGCGCAGGACCTCCGGATCACCCTTCATTGTTCGCTCCTTTCTGTGCTTGGCTTGGGAACCCGCGGAAAGCGCCGGGGGTTCGGGAGACGCGCTCCCGAACAGTTGTCAGGGATCACGCAGCAGGAAGTGGCTAGCACACCTGCATTTCGATTTCCATCGGGTCATTCGTTTCGCCTGCGCAGTCGCGGAGCATGACCAGGGCGCGGCGACCACACTTGCCACACTCGGAACAGACGCCAAGCCGTTCGCGCAAATCGCGCATACGCAGTCCCGCCTCCGTATTGGCCAGGCTACGAATATCCCCTTCACGAACACCCTTGCAGACACACACGTACATAAAGGTCATTCCCGGACGAGTTGAGCGAATGCAGAAGATACTATTCGTAACGCGAATCGTTTGCAATACCATACTCAAACCACGAGGTTGACGGAACGTCCCACGGTTGTAAACCTGTCAAGGCAGGACCGGCATCAGGGTTTCATCGCTCCCAAAGGAATATTCGCATATCCTGATCTAATCATGCATTGGAGGGTCTACACTACGCGTGGACCGCTCCACCCATTATGGTACCCCGCCATGGAATTCGATCCCCTTCTGCTGTCGCGTATCCAGTTCGCGTTCGTCGTGTCGTTCCACGCGATTTTTCCCGTGTTCACCATCGGACTGGCAACGTACATCGCTCTGCTCGAGGGAATCGCCTACCGCACCAAGGATCCGGAATGGGCGCGCCTGTCGCAGTTCTGGATCAAGATCTTCGCCGTGGTTTTCGGAATGGGCGTCGTCTCCGGGCTGGTGATGGCCTTCCAGTTCGGTACCAATTGGAGCGAGTTCTCCTACCGTAGCGCCAATTTCCTCGGGCCGGTGCTGGCTTACGAAGTGGTCACCGCATTCTTCCTCGAGGCGGCCTTCCTCGGCGTGCTGCTGTTCGGGCGCAACAAGGTCCCGCCGGGCGTACACCTGTTCGCCGCAATCATGGTCGCGGTGGGTACCTTCATCTCCTCGTTCTGGATCCTGTCGGCCAACTCCTGGATGCAGACGCCGGCCGGTTTCGAACTCCGCGATGGCATGGTGCACGTGACCAGCTGGCTGGAGGCCATTTTCAATCCGTCCTTCCCCTACCGATTCACGCACATGGCCGTGGCCTCGCTGCTGACCGGCGGCTTCGTGGTCGCAGGCATCTCGGCCTGGTACCTGCTGCGGGGGCACGCGGTCACCGCCAGCAGGCGCGCGCTGAAAATGACCGTGATCATGCTGGCGGTCGCCGCTCCGGCCCAGATGATCATCGGTGACTTCCACGGCCTGAATACGCTGGAGCACCAGCCGGCCAAGGTGGCGGCGATGGAAGGCGCCTGGGAGACGCAGAAGGGACTCCCTCTCCTGCTGTTCGCCATCCCGGACCAGGCCAACGAGACCAACCATTTCGAGATCGGCATCCCGAAGCTGGCCAGCCTCATCCTCACCCATGAGTGGGATGGCGAGGTGCAGGGACTGAAGGAATGGCCCGCCGAGGAACGCCCGCCGGTGGGCATCGTGTTCTGGTCGTTCCGGGTGATGGTGGCGATCGGGATGCTGATGATCGGCGTCGCGCTCTGGGGCGCCTGGTTGCTGTACCGCCGGCGTCTCATGGACCACCCCGTGTTCCTGCGCGTGCTCACTCTGATGATCCCGCTCCCCTTCGTGGCCGTGCTGGCGGGCTGGTTCGTCACCGAGGTCGGCCGCCAACCCTATGTTCTCTACGGGGTCATCACCGTGCAGGAGGGTTTGACACCCAGCCTCACCGGCGGCATGGCACTGTTCACGCTGATCGGTTACATCGTGGTCTATGCCTTGGTGTTCACGGCCGGGCTCTATTACCTGACCCGCATCGTGCGCAAGGGCATGCCCGAGGAACTCGAGGAACAACAGGATCCGCAGGGTCGCCCGAAACGTCCGTTGTCGGCGGCAGACACCCCGCTGGACGAGCCCTCCGCCTAGCAGGGAGAGAAAAGCCATGTTCGACTTCACCTATATCTGGGTCATGATCATCGGCTTCGGCGTACTGATGTACGTGCTGACCGACGGGTTCGACCTCGGCGTCGGGATCCTCTTTCCCTTCGCCCGATCCGAGCAGGACCGCGACATCATGATGAACACCGTCGCGCCGGTCTGGGACGGCAACGAGACCTGGCTGGTGCTGGGTGGGGCGGGTCTGTTGGCGGCGTTCCCGCTGGTCTACACGGTCTTCCTTCCGGCCCTCTACATCGGCGTCTTCCTGATGCTCGCGGGGCTGATCTTCCGCGGTGTCGCCTTCGAATTCCGCTTCAAGGCAGCGAAAGGCCGGCGCTTCCTCTGGAACGCAGCCTTCTTCGGCGGATCGCTGGTCGCCACCTTCGCCCAGGGTGCAGTGGTGGGTACCTTCATCCAGGGCTTCGAGACCGAGAATTTCCGGTATGTTGGCGGACCAATGGACTGGTTGACTCCATTCACGGTCATGACCGGCCTGGGCATGATCGTAGGCTACGGTCTGCTCGGCGCAACCTGGCTGATGCTCAAGACCGAGGGCGAGACGCAGCAGTGGGCCCGCAGCTGGGCTTATCGCCTGCTCGCGGCCCTGATGGTCTTCTTCGTGATCGTCAGTCTGTGGACGCCGCTCACCGACGAGTACGTGCGCAGCCGCTGGTTCGACAATCTGACCTGGCTCTGGCTGCTGCCACTGGCCACGGTCCTGGTCGCAGCAAGCCTCTGGCGTTCCCTGAACCGCAGTTACGAGGCTACGCCGTTCCTCTACACGATCGGCCTGTTCGGACTGTTCTACGCCGGGCTGCTGTTCAGCAAGTGGCCCTACGTGGTTCCGCCCAGCTATACGTTCCACGATGCGGCGTCGGCACCGGAAAGCCAGTTGTTCCTGTTGATTGGCCTGCTCTTTGTCGTACCCTTCGTGTTGATGTACACCGCCTGGACCTACTATGTGTTCCGAGGCAAGGTGCGCGCCGACAGCGGATACCATTGATTGCCCGCTTTCGGCTGCCTCCGCCCAAACGGGGCCTGCCGCGGAATCGACAGGACCTGCTGCGGAGATGGCTGCTCCCTCTGTGGACTGCGGGAGCTTGCTCCCGCTTTCCGGCACTCTGCTCGACCCTGGCGGCCAAAGCGGGAGCAAGCTCCCGCACTCCATAGGAGCGCGCGGGGCGAGCGGTGTGACCTGTTGCACGCAATGCAGAAGCCATCCTTTGCCACACGGCTGTCCATGATCACCGGGCGCCGTTCCGGAACCAAGGCTCGCTGAACGTGCTTCTCCGCACGCTTCTGAAGCCTCACCGGCATTGGCTTCATCTCGCGTGGCTGGCTGGCCTCGGTGCCGGACTCGCGACGATCGCGCTGGCCGGCACCATCGCCTGGCTCGTGCATCAAACCCTGTTCGAGCCTGGCGCATCACCGGCGTGGCGCTGGCTGGGCCTTGCGCTCATCGCCGTGATCGCCCGCCACGGCCTGCAGGCCTTGCGCGACTGGGCGGGCCAGCAACTGGCTTTCCGGGTGCGCCGGGATTTGCGGGAACGGATGATCGCGACCGCGGCCCGGATCGGGCCGATGCACCTCGCACACCGAGGTCACTCCGGAGCCTGGGCCAGCCGTTACCAGGAACAGGTCGACGCGCTGGGCGGCTACTACGCGCGTTATCTCCCTGCGCTCGGGCTCGCGCTGGCGTTACCGCTGGTGCTGCTGGCCGCCGCATTCACGCAGGATTGGGTCGCGGGGCTGCTGCTGCTGTTCTCCGCGCCGTTGATCCCCGTCTTCATGGCCCTGATCGGCATGGGCAGCCAGCAGGTCCACGAGGCACAGCAAGACCAGCAGAATCGCCTGGCCGGGCATTTTCTGGATCGTGTCCGCAACCTGGACCTGCTGCGTCGGAGCCTCGCGCTGGATGCGGCGACCGCCGAGGTGGCGGAGGCTGCACAGGGCTACCGTCGGCTCAGCATGCGCGTGCTGCGGGTGGCCTTCCTCTCTTCCGCGGTGATGGAATTCTTCAGTGCGGTGGCGATCGGCCTGGTCGCAATCTACGTCGGTTTCGCGCTGCTTGGTTTCCTGGACTTCGGCCCCGCCGGGCAGATGACGCTGTTCTCGGGGCTGTTCGTGCTGCTGCTGGCGCCCGAATACTTCCAGCCCCTGCGCCAGTTCGCACAGAGCTATCACGACCGAGCCAGCGCCGCGGCGGCCGCC
>SKJG01000168.1 GCA_007116035.1 Thioalkalivibrio sp. | reverse complement strand
TTGCTGGTCTCGCCGGTACCCAACAGCCTGATCATCCTTGGTTTCGTGGGGGGTGGGGTCGCCCGCGGTCTCACGGTAGGAGTGGCCGTGACGCTGGTCTCCCTGTTCTTCAGTCCGCTCAGCATTCACAGCATCCCCGTGACCTTGTCGGTCGTGGTGATGACGTCGATCGTGTTCGCTCTTGCCGGACTGATCAACGGGGTCTTCGCCCGCAGCTTCGACGACATCTCGATCATGCCCACCTTCGTTCTCACCCCCCTCACCTACCTGGGCGGCGTGTTCTACTCGGTGTCCCTGCTGCCCGGGTTCTGGCAGGACGTGTCGAAACTGAATCCCATCCTGTACATGGTGAACGCCTTCCGCTACGGGTTGCTCGGCACGACCGACCTGTCGCTCTGGGTTTCCTACGCCATCATCATTGCTTTCATCGTCGGCCTGTACGTCTTCGCACTGAACCTGCTGAACCGGGGCGTGGGGGTGCGGACCTGACGCCCGCGGCAACCCCTGCAGCCTCCCGGACGCACGCGCGCACCGCTGATCCGTGCCCCGCGCCGGTCCCACCCATTTTTCATTCCACCCGAATGATGGTATAAACCGGCATTCTCGAGCCGACGCGTGGTCATGCCCGTCAGAAAAACGCTCTACTCCCTCTTCGCCATCGGCGGCCTGGGTATCACAGCGATGACCGCATCGGGCTACCTCCCGGCTGGGCACGCGTCCAACGCGGGCGTTGCCGATCTCCTGAATACGAACCTCGGTCTGGTTCCTCATCGACCGGCACCTCGCCTGCAGGCGTCCCTCCTCCAGGATTTCGAATGTCGGCCCGAAGGCGGCCCCGTCGACGATTTGCGCCAGACGGCGCGCTCCAGGCTCGCGCAGATCCACGCCCTCCCCTGGTCCGAATTCGTAGGCAGCGGTGCCGTCGAACGGGAGATTTTCGGCGACGCATCCGATCTCCGGGATGACTTCGCAGTGGCCACCGCCTACGACAATCTGGAGATCGAAGTGGCGCCGGCCCTGCCCGATCTCAAACCGGCGCTTTGGTCCACGCATACCCTGAATGAGGGCGAACACCTGGCGGCGCTTTGGAACGACGCCTGGGGGCTACGACTGCGGACGCTCTACCGGCTGCTGGAGGACCCCGAGAGCGCCGGCATCCTGAACCGCGTCTTTCCCGGGCAGAAGGTCGAGTGGCTGGTGGATCCGGATGGAATCCTGAAACGGCTCCGGCTCTGGAGTGACCGTGCCGAAGGCAATGAGTGGGTGCGTCTGGATGGAACCGACGCGTACAGCCGGCGGCAGATCGAAAGCGCGCGGGAGGTCACTCACCAGGTCGTTGCGGGTCAGATCCGGATCGATGTCGCGGCTTCGCTGGAAGCCAACGACGCCCTGTCCCCACCGGCCGTCGCCGCGCTGAGCGTGCTTCTGGACCGGTATCTCCCTGAGCCCGACGCGGTCCGTGACGGCGACCAATACACCGTGCTTATCGAACAGGAGACCCTGGTCGGAGACGACACGCCCTACGACGTCCGCCTGCTGGCCTTCAGCTACAGCGGGCCGGCATTCTCGGTCAGCGCCGTCCGGCATACCGATGGTCTTTTCTATACGCCCGAAGGCCAGAGCCTGTTGCCGCCCTTCGATCGCAAGCCGTTTTCCGGCACCTATCGCATCAGTTCCGGGTTCCATTCCGGGCGCCGGCATCCGGTGACCGGCCGGGTCGCGCCGCACCTCGGAACCGACTTCGCGACACCGGTGGGCACCCCGATCATCGCACCCGCCGACGGCAAGGTGACTCAGGTCGACAGCCATCGGCACGCAGGGCATTACCTGGTGATCGAGCACGGCCAGGGCTACACGACCCGCTACCTCCATCTGCAGAAGGCGCTCGTGCGTCCCGGGCAGGCCGTGGAACGCGGCCAGCGCATCGCCCTCTCCGGCAACAGCGGCCGCACGACCAGCGCGCATCTGCACTATGAACTGCATTTGGACGGGCGAGCAGTCGATGCCATGCGGGCGCAACTGCCGGAAAACGAGGTGCTGACCGGGGCGGAGCTGGAACGGTTTCAGCGGATCGCCAAGCCACTGATCGCCGAATTGCGGGACGCCACGCCCGCACGCCAGATCGCGATGCATCCCTTCCCGGGACAGGGCTTCTGATCCCGCCCCCCGCGCAGATCGCCGCAGCTGACGGGTAGCGTGGTGCTGCCCTCACTGATGATGCCGTTAGCCCCCGCCCACCTGCAATGGGACGGGGACCTGCCGTTCGCCGTGGATTACGAAGACCGCTACTTCATCGCGCGGGACCCCAGGGGCGAGGTGCGCAAGGTCTTCATCGAGGCGAACCGACTGCCGCAGCGGTTCGCGAACGCGCGCCGCTTCGCTGTTGGGGAAACAGGCTTTGGTACCGGCCTCAACTTCTGCCTGACCCTGGAGACCTGGCGCGAGCATGCGCCACCGGGCGCCTTTCTCAGCTACCTCAGCGCGGAGGCCCACCCACTTGCGCCCGCGGACCTGTCGCGTTCCCTCCGTGCACAGGGCATCGCGGATGGCGATATCGGTACCCTCCTGACGCAGTACCCACCGCCGCTGTCTGGGCTGCATCGGATCCATTTTCCTGCCGATCGGGTCGTACTGACTCTGGTCTATGGCGACGCGGCGCCTGCGCTGGCACGGGTGCAGGGCCGCGTGGATGCATGGTTTCTCGACGGCTTCGCGCCCAGCCGCAACCCCGCGCTCTGGAACCTGGCGGTGTTTCGACAACTGGGACGTCTCTCTGGACAAGGAACGACCCTCGGCACCTTCACCGTGGCCGGGCAGGTTCGTCACGATCTTGCAGAGGTCGGCTTTGCCTTGCAAAAGGTGCCGGGCTTCGCCGACAAACGCGAACGGCTGATCGGCGTCTTCTCGCAGGGACAGTTACCCGCCGTGGCGCCAGAGCGGATCGCGGTGATCGGCGCCGGAATTGCGGGCCTGGCGACCGCCCGCGCCCTCCTTGAGCGCGGGCTCAGCCCCACACTGTTCGACCCCCAGGGAGCCGGCGGCCGGGCGTCCGGGAACCCGGCAGCACTGCTTACGCCCCACCTCAGTGCCGGAGACGTCGTCCGAAATGCCTTGGCCCTCAGCGGCATGCGGGCTACGCAAGCCCTTCTGGATACGACCGGCTTGAACAGCGACGACCGCATCGTCATCGCGCGCGGCGTCGAGCATCGCGGGATCACGAGGCACGCGGCACGACGTCTGGCTCACCTCGCCGCCAGCGACCCCGGTCTCACCGGTGGCC
>SKJG01000185.1 GCA_007116035.1 Thioalkalivibrio sp. | reverse complement strand
CGAGCGGATTGCCTGCGGAGCTTCCGCGATAATCAGGTCGCGAGAAGCCCGCCTTCGGTTTCGAGCGCAGCGGGGCGGGACGCCGCGACCCACAAGCTGCTGAGCCGGGGAGTTCCGCCGACATGATTTGCTGCGCTCGCCCAACCGGCCGGCCGGAGGGCCTCAGTCCAGCCGCCAGCGGTCCAGGGCGCGAAAGCCCAGGGCCTCGGTCAGGTGAGGGGTTCCGATGTCCCGGCGGTCGGTCAGGTCCGCGATGCTGCGGGCCACTCTGAGGATGCGGTGATAGGCGCGTGCCGATAGCCGGAATTTCTCCACCGCGCGCTCGAGCAGAACCTGGTCGTCCCCTTCCAGCGGGGCCTGCTGGTCCAGTTCCCGGCCACTGAGTACGCTGTTCATCTTTCCCTGCCGTTCCCGCTGGCGCGCGTGCGCCTGGCGAACCCGTTCGCCGACGGTCGCCGAGTCCTCGTCCTGTCCGGGGACCGGGACCAGTTCGGTGGTCGGCAGGCGCGGCACCTCGACCGCGATGTCGATGCGGTCGATCAGCGGGGCCGAGAGGCGCCGCCGGTGCCGCGCGCGCTGCTCGGGCGAGCACTGGCAGCGGTCGGCGAGGTCGCAGTCGAAGCCCTGCGGACAGGGGTTCATCGCCCCCACCAACTGGAATCGGGCCGGATACTCGGCCTGGCGCGCCGCGCGGGCGATATGGATGACCCCGGTCTCCAGTGGCTCGCGCAGCACGTCCAGCACGCGCCGGTCGAATTCCGTCATTTCGTCCAGGAACAGCACGCCGTTGTGGGCGAGAGAGATCTCGCCCGGCCGCGGGTTGGAACCTCCGCCAACCAGGGCGACCCCGGAGGCGGTGTGGTGCGGCGAACGGAACGGCCGGCAGCGCCAGTTCCTGTGCAGGTGGTCGGAGCCGCGCAGGCTGTGGATCGCCGCGGTCTCGAGCGCCTCGTCGTCGGTCATCGGCGGCAGGATGCCGGGGATGCGTGCCGCCAGCATCGACTTGCCGCTGCCCGGCGGGCCGATCATCAGCAGGTGATGGCCGCCCGCTGCGGCGATCTCCAGGGCCCGCCGGGCCTGCCGCTGGCCGCGCACGTCGGCGAGGTCTGGGAGATTCAGGGGCTGCGGCTCCGGGGGCTCGGCGGTGGGCAGGGTTGCCTTGCCGTGCAGGGCCGCGCAGACGTCGAGCAGGTGTTCGGCGGTGACGACGTCGGCGCCTCCGGCCAGTGCCGACTCGGCCCCGTCATCGCGGCTCAGGACCAACTGGTGGCCGCTGTCGCGCGCGGCGAGGCTCGCGGGGAGGGTGCCCCCGACCGCGCGCAGCCGGCCGTCCAGACCGAGTTCACCCAGAAACTCGCGGCGGGCCAGCGCGGCCTTCGGCACCTGGTCGCTGGCGGCCAGGATGCCCAGGGCGATGCCCAGGTCGAAGCGGCCGCCGTCCTTGGGCAGATCGGCGGGGGCGAGGTTGACGGTGATGCGCCGGCGCGGAAACTCGAACCCACTGGTCTGGATTGCCGCCCGGACCCGGTCACGGCTCTCGCGCACCGCCGCTTCGGGCAGCCCGACGATCTGGAAGCTGGGAAGCCCGTTGGCGAGGTGTGTCTCGATCCGGACCAGGGGTGCGCGGATGCCCTCGACGGCGCGCGCGTTAACCATTGCGATGGGCATCCTTGCCCCTCCTGTGAAGTGCGTTGTGAGCGGTCAGGTGATGTCGGACGCTTCCTGGTCGGGCGTCGCCGGCTTGCCTTCCAGCGCCGCGACCCGCGCTTCGAGTTCGCGCAGGCGCGCCCGGGTGCGCTCCAGCACCGCGACCTGGACGTCGAAGTCCTCGCGGGTGACGAGGTCCATGCGGTCGAAGCCCTGGTGCAGGGTCGAGCGGACCTGGCGTTCCACGTCCTTCTGGAAGCTGCGCACGGATTCCGGCAGGCTCTCGGTGATGCGGCGGGCGAGGTCGTCGAAGGTCTTCGGATCGATCATGCGTTTACTCCGCGAGTGAGGATTGTCGCTCAGGATAACGCACCCGGGCCGGCAGTTCTCTCATGCCGAGGCCTTACTGCGACGCCGAACGGCCGCCGTCCACGGGCACCACCTGGCCGGTGATGTAGGGTGCGTCGCGCAGGAGGAACAGGACGGTGCGCGCGATGTCGCTGGGGTGGCCCTGGCGCTTCAGCGCGGTGCGCTCGACCATGGCCTCGTGGGTGCCGACGTTGGCCTCGTCCTCCGGCAGCAGGATGGCGCCGGGGGCCACGCCGTTCACGCGCACCTCGGGGCCGAGTTCCCGCGCGAAGGCCTGGGTCAGCGCCCACAGGCCCGCCTTGGCGGCGGAGTACAGCGGGTAGCCCTTCAGCGGACGCAGCGCGTGGATATCGACGATGTTGACCACCGCGCCCCCGGTTTCCCGCAGCGCGGGCGCGCAGGCCTGGGTCAGGAACAGCGGCGCCTTCAGGTTCGATCCCATCAGGTCATCCCAGTGTTCGCCGGTGATCGTCCCGAGCGGTGTGGCGTAGAAGGTCGAGGCGTTGTTGACCAGGTAATTGAGGTGTCCGTACTCGGCGACGGCGCGTGCGCCAAGGTCTGTCGTCGCGCGCTCGTCGAGCAGATCGGCCTGCAGCAGGCGCGCGCTGTCGGGCCGGTCCGCGTTCAATTCGAGGGCGAGGGTGGCGGCGGCCTCCCGGGAACCGCGATAATGCAGCAGCACGTTGATGCCTGCACGGTGCAGGGTTCGCGCGACCTCGGCGCCGATCCTGCGCGCCGCGCCGGTAATCAGCACCACTTCATGGGGCCGGCCGTCTTTGGCCGCCGCACTGGTTTCCAGCACCTGGGTCTCTCCGGTCATGGCAGATGGTTGATCGTCCAGAATCTAGCACAGCGCCCACGACGCGGCCCGGGCCCGAGCCCGACGCGGAGTCGCGGGCTCTGTCTGTGCGCCTGCACGATCTCGTCCGTGCCGAGATTGCCGAGGGCGGCGGATTCCTGCCGTTTCCCCGGTACATGGAGTTGGCGCTGTACGCGCCGGGACTGGGCTATTACGTGAACGGGCTGCGCAAGTTCGGCCCGGAGGGCGATTTCGTCACCGCGCCGGAGCTGTCCTCGCTGTTCGGGGCCACCCTCGCGCAGTGGCTCGGGCCGGTGCTGATCGATGAACGCTGCGAGATCCTGGAGTTCGGTGCCGGCAGCGGGCGGCTGGCGGCCGACGTGATCACCCGGCTCGACGATCTCGGTGTGCGCCTGGAGCGATACCGGATTCTCGAGGTCAGCCCCGACCTGCGCGCGCGTCAGCAGGCGCTGCTCGCGACGCGGCTGGGCTCGGAGCGCATGGTCCGTGTCGAGTGGCTGGATGCCCTTCCCGAGGAACCGATCCGTGGCGTGGTGCTGGCCAACGAGGTGCTGGACGCGATGCCCGTGGAAGTTTTCGCCTGGCGGGATGGGCAGGTCCTGCAGTGCGGTGTCACCGTCGTCGGCGAGGGCCTGGGGTTCGCCGAGCGGCCGGCTCCACCGGGGCTGCAGCGGGTGGTGCGGGAACTGGAACAGGCCACCGGACCCTGGCCCGAAGGCTACGTGTCGGAGTGGCGGCCGGCGCTGGGCCCGTGGCTGCGCTCGGTTGCCGACCTGCTGGCGGAGGGGCTGGTCTGGATTGCCGATTACGGCCATCCGCGCTCCGCGTTCTATTCGCCGGAGCGTGGGACGGGCACGCTGCTGGGGTATTATCGGCAACAGGTCGTGTTCGACCCCTTCGCCTGGCCGGGCCTGATGGACCTGACCGCGAGCGTCGATTTCACCGCGGTGGCCGAGGGCGCGCAGGACGCCGGGCTCGACGTCCTCGCCTACGCGGCCCAGGGTGAATTCCTGCTCGGCGCGGGCCTTCCCGCGTTGTTCGAGCAGTCCGTCGCCGGCAGCGACGACCCGCGGCTCATCATGGAGCTGGCCCAGCAGGTGCGGTTGCTCACCCTGCCCGGCGAGATGGGCGAGCGCTTCCAGGTGATGGTGCTGGGGCGCGGCTGCGGCGTGCCAACGGCCGGCACCTTCCCGGATCGCCGCGAACGCCTGTAAGCTGGCGAAATTTTTTCCGGGAGGGTGCGCATGGATTGGTTGCAGGTCTGGGTGCTGGCGCTGGTGCAGGGGTTGACGGAATTCCTGCCGATCTCCAGCGCCGCGCATCTGATCCTGGTGCCGGTATTGACGGCCTGGGAGGATCAGGGGCTGGCCTTCGATGTGGCGACGCATGTCGGGACGCTGGTCGCGATCATGGCCTACTTCCGGCACGAGATCGTCACCATTACCCAGGCGTGGTTCCGGCAGGTCGGGGGCCGCGGCGCGACCCCCGAGTCGATGCTGGCCTGGGCGGTGATCTTCGGCACCCTGCCGGCGGCGCTCGCCGGACTGGCCTTCGCGGGGGTGATCGAGAACTCCCTGCGATCGCCGCTGGTGATCGCGACCACCACCATCGGCTTCGCGTTGCTGCTGTGGCTGGCCGACTGGCGCGGCCGCGGAGCCCGCGACGAGTTCAGCATCCGCTGGCGCGACATCGCGATCGTGGGCGGCGCGCAGGCCCTGGCGCTGATTCCGGGGACTTCGCGTTCCGGGGTCACGATGACCGCCGCGCTGCTGCTCGGTTTTTCGCGCAAGGCGGCGGCGCGCTATTCGTTCCTGCTGGCGATCCCGATCATCGCTCTGGCGGGTGCCTACGAGACCCTGAAGCTGGTGCAGTCGCCGCCGGACCAGGTCCACTGGCCGCAGCTGTTCGCCGGGGCGGTGATCGCCGGCATCGCCGCGTGGCTGTGCGTGCACTGGTTCCTGAAGCTGATCGAACGCATCGGCATGTTGCCGTTCATCGTCTACCGGCTGCTCCTGGGTGCCTTCCTGCTCTGGGTTTTCCTCTGATCGCGTCGTCGCGGCGATCCAATCGGCTGTCCTGTGGTCAGAGATAGCGAGTTTCTGGTAATGGAAGGGAATGATGCGTGTTCTGGGAATCGAAACCTCCTGTGACGAGACCGGCATCGCGATCGTCGATGCCGAGGCGGGGCTGCTGGCGCACCGGTTGTACAGCCAGGTGGACCTGCACGCGGTGTACGGCGGCGTGGTGCCGGAACTGGCCTCGCGGGATCACATCCGGCGCATTCTGCCGTTGCTGCGCGAGGTCCTGGACGAGGCCGGCGTGCGCGGTCCGGAGCTGTCGGCGGTGGCCTATACCGCGGGACCGGGTCTGCTCGGCGCGTTGCTGACCGGGGCATCGGTGGCGCGTGCGCTGGCCTATGGCTGGGGTGTGCCGGCGCTGGCGGTGCATCACCTCGAGGGGCACCTGCTGGCGCCGTTGCTGGACGACGGCGCGCTGGAATTCCCGTTCCTGGTGCTGCTGGTGTCGGGCGGGCACACGCAGCTGATCCACGCGCGCGCGCTCGGGGACTACGAACTGCTGGGCGAGAGCATCGACGATGCCGCCGGCGAGGCCTTCGACAAGACCGCGAAGCTCCTGGGGCTGGGTTATCCGGGCGGCCCGGCGTTGTCCCGGCTGGCCGAGACCGCGGCGTCCGGGGATCTGCGCCTGCCGCGTCCGATGCTGGACCGGCCCGGGCTGGACATGAGCTTCTCGGGGTTGAAGACGGCGGTGCTGACCGTGGTGCAGAAGGGACAGTATGCGCCCGAAGTCATCGCCCGGGCCTTCGAGGAGGCGGTGACCGATACCCTGGTGGAAAAGACCCGGCGGGCGCTGGAGGCGAGCGGGGCGCCGGTGCTGGTCGTCGCGGGCGGGGTGGCCGCGAACCGCCCCCTGCGCGCCGGTCTGCGGGCGATGGCCGAGGCGCAGGGTGTGCCGGTGTTCTTTCCGCGCCCGGCGTTCTGCACCGACAACGGCGCGATGATCGCGTTGGCCGGGCTGCGGCGCCTGCAGGCCGGCGCGGTCGATCCGGGGCTGGCGATCCACGCCCGTGCGCGCTGGCCGCTGACGGAACTGGCGGGCGCCGTCGGGTTACGCCCTTCGGGCTAACCCGACCTACGGTTTGCGGCTTTTTCTGGTCAGGGGTTGCGCGGGGGCGTGACAGTCAGCCGGCGTTGTCGGGGGCGGGTTTCTTCTGGCCGATGCGGGGTTCGGTGCCCTGCAGCAGGCGCTGGATGTTGCCGTAGTGGCGGGCGTAGAGGAAGAGTGCCATCACGCTCACGGCGGTGACCAGCCAAGGGTCGGGGTAGACGAAGGCGAGATAGACGGGCGCTGCCAGGGCCGCGACCAGGGCGGCGAGGGAGGAGTAGCGCAGGATCACGGCGACCAGCAGCCAGGTGGCGATCACCAGCAGCGCGGTGAGCGGGCTGATGGCGAGGATCACGCCCAGTGCCGTCGCCACGCCCTTGCCGCCCTTGAAACCGAAATACAGCGGGTACAGATGCCCGAGGAAGGCCGCCAGCCCGATCAGGCCGATCATCCAGCCCGGGTAATCGCCGAGTTGCATGACGATGAACACCGGCAGCCAGCCCTTGGCGACGTCGCCGATCAGGGTCAGCGCCGCGCCGACCTTGCTGCCGGCGCGCAAGACGTTGGTTGCGCCGGGATTTCCCGAGCCGGTGGCGCGCGGATCCGGCAGTCGGAGCAGGTAGCTGATGACAATGGCCGAGGAGATCGATCCCAGCAGGTATGCCACCAGAATGCCCATGATCATGATTCCCATGCCCGTCGCCCCGATGTCAGCGCTGTGCCCAATCCGCCATGATACGCAACCCGGTGCCCCGGCTTCATTACCCGCGGACGCGATGGCGGTTGCCCGGTGCCCGGTTCGGTCGCGTGGTGGCGCCGGGTGAGCGCGGCGGCGGACAGAACCCTGGTCCTGATCCACGGCTGGGGCTTCAGCCGGACGATCTGGGAACCGGTGGTTGCGGCGCTGGGCGGCTTGCCGGTCGTGCTTGCGGAACTCCCGGGGCATGGCGGCTGCCCGAATGGCGAGCGGCTCGCCGATGTCCACGACGCCGCGCGGGTGCTGCGCGGGCAGCTGCCCGCGGGAATTCGGGAACCGGTCTGGGTCGGTTGGTCCCTCGGCGGCGTGGTCGCGCTGGCCGCGGCGGAGCAATGGGAAGGGCCGCAGCGGTTGGCGCTGATCTGCGCCACGCCGCGGTTCACGGCGGCGCCGGGCTGGCCCTGCGCGCTCGATCCGGCGGCGCTGGCGGGTTTCGGCGACGAACTGGAACGGGATCGTGCCGCGTTGGAGCGTCGCTTCGCCGCGTTGTGCGCGCACGGTGGGCGTGCGCCGGCGCACCTGCGGCGGCAACTGCTCGGCCTGATGGCGGGCAGCAAGGCCACCGACCCGGGCCTGCGCGCGGGGCTGGCAGCGCTGGCGCAGGCCGACCTGCGGCACGTCTGGGCCGGCCTGGATGCCCCGGTGTGGGCCTGGCTCGCCGACGACGACCCGCTGGTTCCGGGGGGCGTGGCTTCCGGGCTTGCCGCGCTGCGTCCCGATGCCTGCTTGCATGTCGTGCCGGGCGGGCATGTGTCATGGTGGGAGGACGCGGCCGGTCTTGCCCAATTTCTGCGCGAGGTGATGGCTTGAAGGACGGGTTCGAGATCGACAAGCGCAAGGTCCGCGCCGCGTTCGACGCAGCGGCCCCGGGCTACGACGAGTACGCGGTGCTGCAACAGGCGGTGCAGCAGCGCCTGCTCGAGCGCCTGGACTGGATCCGCCTCGAGCCGCGCCGCATCATCGATCTCGGCTGCGGTCCTGGCGCCGCGCTGACGCCCTTGTCGAAGCGCTACCGGGGCGCGCGGGTCGCGGGCCTGGATCTTGCGCCGGCGATGGCCGCGCGTGCCCGAGTGCAGGGCCGCTGGCTGCGTCGGCCCTGGGCCGTCTGCGGCGACATGGAGCGCCTGCCGCTGGCGGACCGGAGCTTCGATCTCGCGGTCTCCGCGGCGGCCCTGCAGTGGGTGAACGACCTCGACCAGGTCTTCGCCGAGGTGCGTCGGGTCCTGGCCCCGGGCGGGCTGTGGCTGTTCGCGACTTTCGGCCCGGACACCCTGAAGGAGCTGCGCGCGGCCTTTGCCGCAGTGGACGGCGGCGACGCCGTCCACGTGAACGCCTTCATCGACATGCACGACATCGGCGATGCGCTGGTACGCGCCGGATTCGCCGACCCGGTGATGGACCAGGAGACGCTGACGCTGACCTATCCGGACTTCCGTTCGCTGCTGCGCGACCTGCGCGGCATCGGGGTGCGCAACGCACTCGCCGGGCGCTCCCGGGGCCTGTTCGGGCCGCGCCGCCTGCGCGCGGTGGAAGAAGTTTACGGATCCCGCTACGGCGAGCAGGGGCGTTTACCGGCGACCTGGGAAGTGGTCTATGGTCACGCTTGGGTGCCTGAGGCGCCACCGCCGTCGCGGGTGTCCGGGCCGGTCATTCCGATCCGGTCCGTGCGCTGAACGGCGGTGCCCGCGGCAGGAGAAGACCCCGACCTCGCGCAATGGATTTGCTTTTTTCTGGTGGATTCTTGGGGTACAGTTCACGTCCCGGCGAGCCGGGCAGACCGTATTCCCCGCAGGCAAGGTGGATAATCGACATGTCGGAAAACGCAGCAACCGCCGGGTCCGTGCCGGCTTCGACGGCTGTTCCCTCGGAACAGTACAACTACGAAATCGTCAAGAAATTCTCGATCGCGGCGGTCATCTGGGGCGTGCTCGGGATGGCGGCGGGCGTCTGGATCGCCTCGCAGCTCGCCTGGCCGTTCCTGAATTTCGACATCGCGCAAATCACCTTCGGCCGCTTCCGGCCGGTGCACACCACGCTGGTGATCTTCGGTTTCGGCGGCAACGCCCTGTTCGCAACATCGTATTACATCATTCAGCGCACCTGCCAGACGCGGCTCTACAGCGACCGGCTGTCGCTCTTCACCTTCTACGGCTGGAACCTCGCGCTGATCCTCGGCGTGATCACCTACATGGCCGGCATCACCCAGGGCCGTGAGTACGCCGAGTTCAACTGGCAGATCGACATCCTGATCGCCGTGACCTGGGTGGTGTATTTCTGGGTCTTCCTGATGACCCTGCTGCGCCGGAACCAGCCGCACATCTACGTGGCGAACTGGTTCTTCATGGCGTTCATCCTGGCCACCGCGCTGCTGCACATCTTCAACAACATCCAGGTTCCCGTCAGCCTGACCAGCCCGCACTCCTACTCGCTGTTCTCCGGCGTGCAGGACGCGATGACCCAGTGGTGGTACGGCCACAACGCGGTGGGCTTCTTCCTCACGGCGGCGTTCCTCGGGATGATGTACTACTTCGTGCCCAAGCAGGCCGGGCGCCCGATCTACTCCTACAAGCTGTCGATCATCCACTTCTGGGCGATCATCTTCCTGTACATGTGGGTGGGCGCGCACCACCTGCACTGGACGGCGCTGCCTGACTGGGTGTCCACGCTGGCCGCGACCTTCTCCATCCTGCTGCTGCTGCCCTCCTGGGGCGGGATGATCAACGGCATCATGACGCTGTCCGGGGCCTGGGATAAACTGCGCACCGATCCGATCATGCTGTTCCTGATCACCGCGCTGTCGTTCTACGGCATGGCCACCTTCGAGGGGCCGATGATGTCGCTGAAGAGCGTGAACGCGCTGTCGCACTACACCGACTGGACGGTCGGCCACGTGCACTCCGGGGCGCTGGGCTGGGTGGCGATGATCACCTTCGGCTCGCTCTATCACCTGATCCCGCGGCTGTGGAACACCAAGATCTACAGCCTGCGCCTGATCTACATCCACTTCTTCCTGGCGACGATCGGGATCGTGCTGTACATCGTCTCGATGTGGGTGGCCGGAATCGGCCAGGGCCTGATGCTCCGCGCCTTTGACGAATACGGCAACCTGGCCTACACCTTCACCGAGTCGGTGGTGTTCCTGCACAAGCCCTACGTGGTGCGGGCGATCGGCGGCGGATTCTTCCTGCTCGGCATGCTCATCATGGCCTTCAACGTCGCCATGACCATTCTTACCGCGAAGCGCGCGGAGCCCGTGACCGATGCGTCCCGGGCCCCTGCCGCCACCGCATCCTGAGTCGGAGTCGCCAGACCATGAAGCATGAAAGCGTCGAGACCAATGCCGGCCTGCTGATCATCCTGACCCTGGCGGTCATCAGCGTCGGCGGCCTGGTCGAAATCGTGCCGCTGTTCTACATCAACGACACCATCGAGGAAGTCGAGGGCGTGCGGCCGTATACGCCGCTGGAGCAGCGTGGGCGCGACCTCTACGTGCGCGAGGGCTGCTACACCTGCCACTCGCAGATGGTGCGGCCGTTCCGTGACGAGATGCTGCGTTACGGGCATTACTCGCTGGCGGCGGAGTCACAGTTCGATCACCCGTTCCAGTGGGGCTCCAAGCGCACCGGACCGGACCTCGCCCGCGTCGGTGGCAAGTACTCGAACGAGTGGCAGGTGCAGCACCTGATCAACCCGAAGTCGCTGGTGCCCGAGTCGATCATGCCGGGCTACCCCTGGCTGGCGACCACGCCGCTGGACTACTCCGATATCGAGCAGCGGATGATCGCGCTGAGGCGCGTCGGCGTGCCCTACTCGATCAACCAGGAGGAGTTCGACGCCAACGTCGAGCGTTTCGGCGAGGAAACCGCGGTGATGCTCGACATCAACCGGGCCGAGGACAATCTGATCAGACAGGCGCAGGAGGGTAACTTCGACGGTGACCGCTCGTTCATCTCCGAGATGGATGCGATGGTCGCCTACCTGCAGGTGCTGGGGACGATGGTCGACTTCAACCAGTACTCCGAGGGCTACTTTGCCGAGTTCCGCTGAGGGGCCGGCCGAGAAGGAGACGTGTAGGAATGGCTGAGATCTGGAACTGGATCACCGATCTGGGCAACAGCAAGATCGTTGCGCTGCTGCTGTTCATGAGCACCTTCATCGTGATCGTGATCTACCTGTTTTCCAATCGTCGCCGTTCCACCCGCTTCGAGTCATACCGCTACATCCCGCTGGATGACGAGGATTCCCACCTGGATCCGCATGCTGCATCCGGCGACCGCAACAAGGGCGAAAGGTCATGAGCACGAACGAAAAGCCAAGCAAGAAGCCGGGTGAGGTCGAGACCACCGGTCACGTCTGGGATTCGAACCTCCAGGAATACAACAATCCGCTGCCGCGCTGGTGGCTGTGGGGCTTCTACGCGACCGTCGTGTTTACCGTGGTGTACTGGATCCTGTTTCCCGCCTGGCCGATCGGCGGCACCTTCACCAAGGGCCTGAACACCATCACCTTCATGGATGACGGCGAGGAGGTCACAACCCACTGGAACACGCGTTCGTTGCTCGCCCGGGACATGCAGACCGGCCGTCACGCGGTGCGCCAGCGCGAGATGCTCGAGCGCGTCGGCGCGATGGAGTACGACGAGATCCTCGCCGATGTCGATGCGATGAGCTTCGTGAATGCCTACGCGAAGGGTTCGTTCGGTACCTGGTGTGCCGCCTGTCACCAGACCGGCGGGGCCGGCGTGATCGGGCTCTATCCGAACCTGCGCAACGACCAGTGGAAGTGGGGCGGGACCGTTGCCCAGATCGAGGAAACGCTGGTGCTGGGCCGCAACGGCTACATGCCCGGCTATCGTGAATCCCTGAACAGCGAACAGCTGGATCAGGTGGCGTCCTACGTGTTGTCGATGAACGGCTTCGATCTGGACGCCGATGCGGTGGCCGCGGGCGCCGAGATCTTCAACGGCTATCTCGGCGGCTGCTACCAGTGCCACGGCATGGACGCGCAGGGCCTGGCCTCGCTGGGGGCCCCGAACCTGAGCAACAACCTGTGGGCGCTGGTCGACGTTCCCGGGGCCGCCAACGACGAGGAACGCGTCCGTCGCGTTGCCGCCTTTGTGCACGACGGCGTCCAGCGCGTGATGCCGGCCTTCGCCGACCGCCTGTCCGAGACCGAGATCAAGGTCCTGACCGCGTACGTGCACTCGCTGGGCGGCGGGCAGTAAGGCCGAGCGGACCCGGCCCGGCGCTTCTGCTCGGCCGGGGTCGCATCACCGCAATGCGATGGCCGCCAGCCCGTGGAGGCTTCCACAGGCTGGCCGTGCCTTCTGGGCAGCGCCCGGGGATGGGGCGGTACAATCCCGGGCGACGCACGTGATGGCCCGTGTCCCGGATGCGATTCCCTTCGGGCCGTTCCGCGCCAAAGCGTCACAGCCCTGTCGTGCGCCGGCCATTGCCGGCCGGTGAGTTCATCATGTCGCAGTCGTTGTTCGAGGCCCGCGTTCCGATCCATCCGCGATCGGTATCGGGTCGCTTCCGGAATCTGAAGACAGGCATTCTGGTGCTGGCCTACGGTGTGTTCTTCCTGTTGCCATGGCTGCGCTGGGAGCGCGAGACCGGCCCCTCGCAGGCCGTGCTGTTCGACATCCCGAACCGGCAGTTCTACCTCTTCGACCTGATCGTCTTTGCGCAGGACATCTTCTGGCTTGCGGGCCTGCTGATGATCGCCGCGCTGATGCTGTTTTTCGTCACCGGCCTGGCCGGGCGAGTCTTCTGCGGCTATTTCTGTTTCCAGACGCTGTGGACCGATGTCTACATGTTCCTCGAGCGGCGCATTCAGGGTGAGCGCCCGGCGCGCCTGCGCCTCGCGAAGCAGCCCTGGAATGCGGAGAAGGTCCTGAAGCTCGGCGCCACCCACGCATCCTGGCTGCTGGTGGCCTTCGCGACCGGTCTGGGCTTCGTCCTCTACTGGGCCGATGCGCCGAGCATGGTCGTCGCCTTCTTCACGGGCGAAGCGGCGAACGCGGCCTACATCACCGCAGGACTGCTGACGCTCACGACCTATACGTTCGCCGGCCTGGCGCGGGAGCAGGTCTGCACCTACATGTGTCCCTACGCGCGCTTTCAGTCGGTGATGTTCGATCGCGACACCCTGATCGTCTCGTACGATCAGGAGCGCGGCGAAGGTCCCGCCGGGCGTGCCAAGCCGTCCCGGGATCTGAAGACGCGCGAGGAGCGGCAAAAGGCCGGCGTGGGGGACTGCATCGATTGCGGCTACTGCGTGCAGGTCTGTCCCACCGGGATCGACATCCGCGACGGACTGCAGATCCAGTGCATCCACTGCGCGCTGTGCATCGATGCCTGTGACCAGATCATGGACAAGCAGGGTTGGCCGCGCGGACTGATCCGGTACACCTCCGAGAGCGCGCTGGAGGGGAAGAAGACCCGGTTCCTGAAACTGAAGACCGTCGGTTATGGCGCGGCGATCCTGGTCGTCACCGTGCTGCTGGCACTGAGTATCGCCAACCGCCCCGACCTGGACGCGAGTGTCAGCCAGGTGCGGCAGCCGCTGTTCGTGCAGATGGCCGATGGCAGCACCCAGAACAGCTACGAGATCGCGCTGAACAACAAGACGCAGCACCGCCTCGATCTGGAGATCGACGTGGTCGGGCTGGAAGGCGCGCTGCTGGACCTCGGCCGGGTACAGGAGATCGTGCTGGATCCGTCGCAGCGCACCACGGTGCTGGCCCGCGTGCGCTACCATGCCGAGCCCGGCGATCCCGCGCGGCTGCCGATCGGGTTCGAGATCCGCGACCGCGACGGAGCGATGGACCCGGTGCGCATCGACTCGCAGCTGAGCCTGCGGCCGTGAGCGGTTTGCCCGGCGCGGAGCGCCGATGGAGTGCGGCGGCTTACCGCCGCTTTGGGTGTTGGAGCGGATCCCGGCGCTGCGAAAGCGGGAGCAAGCGCCCGCGCTCCCGGATTCGTCCTGGGATCGGGCCGCGTCCGGGGTGGGAATTGGGGTGTTACTGGAAACCGGAGCGTGTCGCCGGTACGTTGAACGTTCACGATGGTCGTTGATGGTAGCCATGGAAAATCTCGTCGTAACGCTTGGAGTCGGGGTCGCGCTGATCACCGGCCTGTTCTTCCTCATCTATCGCTTCACCAGCCTGCGTGGCTACCAGACCGCGGGGCTCGTGTTTGCGATCACGATGCTGCTCTTCATCCCGTTCTCGGTGCTCAACTGGGCCGGGGCCGACGTCTTCGCGATCCACCTCGCGCTGTACGTGATCGTCCCCTACGGACTGGGCATCATCACCACGCAGCAGGAATCGGAACACGGCAGGAAGGCCAAAAGCGGTCGCCTCCACTGGGCGCCGATGACCATCCTGGTCTTCTTCGGCATCGTCGCCACGGTCAACGCGATCCTGCTGTCGGTGGCGACCCACGGCATGCCCAGCCAGTTCATCGGCGTGCTGCTGCCCCAGCCGCAGAGTCAGGCGACCGAGGTCACCTCCGGCTTTCCCGGTACGGTGGCGCGCATCAGCGAACGCAAGGAAGCCCTGGCGACCGGCTATTTCGACTCGATGCGGGAGCAGCAGACCGTGGGATGGCAGGTGCAGCAGGGCTGGCAGGCACGACCCGAGGTCGGGGAGCCGGCGGTGTTCCAGGTCCGGGTGCTCGACCGCGAGGGTCGGCCGATTTCCGACGCGGCCATCGAGGGGGAGTTCATGCGCGTGTCGGATTTCAATCTCGACCAGGTCTTTGCGATGCGACCGGTCGGCGGCGGCCTGTACCAGGCCGAGGTGACGCTGGATGCGCCCGGCCGATGGGATCTCCTGTTCCGCGTCCGCCACGGCGACCACACGCACGAGCAACAGGCCAGCACGCGGGTGCGCGAGAGCCGCGGCTAGTGGGCCATGCGGAACGTCACGAATCGTCCGCAGGCAAGGACAATCGCATGGACCGCAGCGGCACCGCCAAAATCGTCGCGCGCAAGGCGTGCTCCTACAACGGCAAGAGCCCGTGGGAGCGCGCCTTGCGCGCGAAGGGTGATTGAGTTGATGGCGACCGGGACAGGCGTGCGTCTGCGGCGTGGCGCGGCGATGTCCGGCGGGGTCGCGCCGGGTGTCCCGGCACTGCCGGGACGCGGGGCGTTCGCAGGCGTTCATGGCTGCGGTTGAACCGTCATCGGAACCGGCGGCTGCCACGGCACCGCAGGCCGCGGATGCCGGCTGTTTCCATTGCGGCCTGCCGGTCCCGCGCGGGGCGCATTATCCGGTGCAGTTCGAGGGGCGGGCGCGTGAGACCTGCTGCGGCGGCTGCCAGGCGGTCGCGAACGCGATCATCGAGAACGGTCTGGGCGGGTACTACCATCACCGCACCGCGCCTGCGGGCAGTCCCGGCGAACCGCTGATTCCGGACGAGCTGCGCGAGCTCAAGCTCTTCGATCAACCCGAGGTGCAGCGGCAGTTCGTCACCGACGAGACCGATCGATCCGGCACGGTGCTGCGGGAGGCCTCGCTGATTCTCGAGGGCATCACCTGCGCCGCCTGTGTCTGGTTGAACGAGCGCCACGTGCGCGCGCTGCCCGGCGTCACCGACTTCACGGTGAACTACGCCACGCACCGGGCTCGGGTGCGCTGGGATCCCGAGCGCCTGGCGCTGTCCGACATCCTGCAGGCGATCCGCGGCATCGGCTACCGCGCACACCCCTACGATCCCGGTACCCGCGACAAGGCCTTCCAGCGCGAGCGCCACGTCGCGCTGCGTCGCCTGGCGGTGGCGGGACTGGGGATGATGCAGGTGATGATGCTCGCCGTGGCACTGTGGCTGGGCGCCGGCGACGAGGCCTACGCCAACCTGCTGCAGTTCATGCGCTGGGTCGCCGCGGGTCTCACGACGCCGGTCGTCTTCTATTCCGCGCTGCCGTTCTTCCGGAGCGCCTGGCGCGACCTGGAGCACCGGCGGCTGGGGATGGACGTCCCGGTCAGCATCGCGATCCTCAGCACCTACTTCGCCAGCGTGTATTCGGTGGCGCTCGGGACCGGCGAGCACGTGTATTTCGAGTCCGTGGCGATGTTCGTCTTCTTCCTGCTGACGAGCCGCTACCTGGAGTTGATGGCGCGGCAGCGCTCGAGCCAGGCGATCGACCGCCTGGACCGGCTGATCCCCGCGCTGGCCACGCGTGTCGCGGCTGACGGCAGCGACGAGCAGGTGCCGGTGGCCGAGCTGGCACCCGGCGACTGCGTGCGTGTCCGGCCCGGTGAGCCCCTGCCTGCCGACGGCCTGGTCGAGGCCGGCGAATCCACCGTGAACCAGGCGCTGCTCACCGGCGAGCCCGAGCCCTGCCTGCGCAAGGCCGGCGACGCCGTGACCGGCGGCACCGTGAACGTGGACAGTCCGCTGGTGGTGCGGGTGACCCGCGTCGGCGCGGAGACCACGCTGGCCGCGATCCAGCGCCTGCTGGACCGCGCACAGACCGACAAGCCCCGGCTGGCCCGAATGGCCGAGAAGGGCACCGGGCATTTCACCGCCGCGGTGCTGATCCTGACCGCACTCGTGGGCATGGTCTGGTATCTCTGGATCGCGCCGGACCGGGCCTTCTGGGTTGTGGTCGCGATGCTGGTCGCCACCTGTCCCTGCGCGCTCGCGCTGGCCACCCCGGTGGCGATCACCACGACCACCGGGGTGCTGTCGCGCATCGGCCTGCTGCTGACTCGCGGGCAGGCCGTGGAAGACATGGCCAGGACCCACGTCGTCTGCTTCGACAAGACCGGGACCCTGACCGTGGGGCAGCCGGAATGGGTGGCCACCCGGGTGCTGGCGCCCGGTTACGGCGAGCGCGAACTGCTGGAGATGGCGGCTGCGCTCGAGCGCCACTCCGAGCACCCGCTGGCCAAGGCGCTGGTGCAGGCCGCGGGCGCGGTTCCGGCACCGCCGCTGGAGCACGTTCGCAATGTGCCCGGGCGGGGCCTTTCGGGGCTGCTGGATGGTGTCGAGATCCGGGTGGGAACCCCGGGATTCGTCGGGCTCGAGCGGGTGCCCGAGGGTGTCCAGCCGCCCGTGACGCATGCGCAGGCGACCGCGGTATGGCTCGCGCGTGCTGGTGAGGTCGTCGGGATGTTCTGGCTGGCCGATCAGCCACGCCCGCGGGTGCGCGAGACGGTGGCGGAGCTGCAGGAACTCGGGCTCGAGGTCGTGCTGCTCTCCGGTGACCGTCCCGAGTCGGTCGCCCTCTTCGCGGCGGGCGTCGGCATCAGCGAGGCGCGTGGCGGCATGACACCCGAGAACAAGGTCGAATACGTGCGCCGGCGCCAGGCGCGCGGCGAGGTCGTGCTGATGGCCGGCGAGGGCATCAACGATGCGCCGGTGCTCGCCGGCGCCGATGTCTCGCTGGCGATGGGCAGCGGCACGCGCATCGCCCAGACCCAGGCCGACCTGGTCCTGATGTCGGATCGCCTGGATGCGATTCCGGCCGCGATCCGGCAGTCGCGCGAGACGCTGCGGATCATTCGCCAGAACATCATCTGGGCGATCGGCTACAACGGCATCGCGCTCCCCGTGGCCGCGACCGGATTCCTGACGCCCTGGCTGGCCGCGCTCGGCATGTCGCTCAGTTCCCTGATCGTCGTGGGTAATGCCCTGCGGCTGCGGCGCGAGAACGAGGAGATCCTGTCTGGCCGGAAGGGTAGGCCGCCCCTGCCCGCCACCGTGATCCGTCCGGCGCGCAATGGGTAATCCGCGTTCGCGGATCAGGCTGCTACACTTCGGGTATGGAAGTACTCTACCTGCTGATTCCGATTGCGCTCGTCCTCGTGCTGATCATCGGCCTCGCCTTTTTCTGGGCAATCCGGTCCGGGCAGTACGAGGACATGGAGGGCCCGGCGTACCGCATCCTGATGGACGACGACGACCCGATGATCCCCGGCAACGAAGACCGCGAGCAGGAGCGGACACCGGAGGAGGATGACCGCAACGGGGACCACAAGCCCTAAGACGCCGCGCGGCTCCACCTGCTGATGATCACGAAAGCTCCGTCGGCGCCCAGATTCGTGTTGTTTCGAGGGGCCCGGCGGTAGGAGGCCAGCCCCTGGCCGATGGGTTTTCCGGCGCCAGATCG
This sequence comes from Thioalkalivibrio sp., assembly GCA_007116035.1. Classification (GTDB taxonomy): domain Bacteria; phylum Pseudomonadota; class Gammaproteobacteria; order Ectothiorhodospirales; family Ectothiorhodospiraceae; genus Thioalkalivibrio. The sequence goes on along the minus strand of SKJG01000185.1, from coordinate 16,943 downwards.
GCGAGAGGACTCGCCTCCTACGGGCTCGGGCGCGGGTTGTTCTTGCGTCCGGGCGTGCTTCGGCATACCCTTCGGATGAAAGTTATTGACGGGATTTTTGGCGATGCGCGACTGGTTTACCTTTGAAAATCTCCCACTGACGCTGATCGTCATCCTGATCGTCGTCTCCTGGCTCAGCTTTTTCTCGGTGATCCTCTTCGCCGATTGACGGAAGCCCGCGCGTCGGCTCCGGGCCCGCAAGCGACGGGGGCGCCGAGCGACCCAGCACCTGGCCGAGCAGCAGCCTTGCCCGTTCGGCGATGAACTTCCTCGAAAGCTTTCTTTCCCGCAACAAGAGTTGCTGCCGCAGTTCGTCGTCCTGGTAAAGGACCTGCCCCGGGGCTGGATCGAACGGCCGCTCCAGGCTGATGCGCAGCAGCTGGCCCAGGTTGATGCCGCGGCCATCGTCGAGGATGATCATGTGCGGGGCAAGGCCGCGGGCCGGGTCCGGGCGCGAGAAGTCGATCACGTCCAGCAGCACGTGCGGCTGACCCGTCTGGCGGATCCCGAGATGGATCGGCGTGGCCGCGAGTTCGACCAGGTAGACCGTGCGACCCACCGCCGCGCGCAGTGTCTGCACCTGGCGCGAGTAGGCCGCCGACGGCCAGAGTTCCCCGGGTCGCAAGCTTCCCCGATCGTCCATCAGCCGTACCGAACGTCTGCGCCCGCCCAGCTCATGGCGCTGCCCACACCGGCGTCCGTGCCCGCCGCCAGGACGCCCTGGCGATCCGCCGCAGCACCGCATCGACCTCTGCGGCCGTGGTCTCCCGACCCAGGCTGAAGCGCACCGCGCCCTGTCCGGTCTCGGGACGCACGCCCATCGCGTGCAGCACCGGTGACAATTCCACCCGCCCCGAGTGACACGCGGAACCGGTCGACGCCGCAACCCCTTCGAGACCGGCCAGCACCTCCGCGCCGGTGGCGCCGAGGAAGGACACGTTCAGCGTGTTCGGCAGTATGCATTCCGGATGGCCATGGAACACCACCTGCGCGCCGAGCTCCGCCGAGAGGGCGTCGCGGAGGCGGTCGCGCAGGGTCTTGACCGCCTGCATCGGGGCCAGGTCGCCGGCCAGCGTGCTGGCCTCGCCCAGCGCTGCCGCGAGGAGCGCGCTCTCGGTGCCGGCGCGCCGTCCGCTCTCGTGCGCCGCGCCGTGGATCAATGGCTCCAGTGCGGTGCCCGCCCGTGCGTACAGCGCGCCGACACCCTTGGGTCCGTAGAACTTGTGTCCGGCGAGGGTCAGCAGGTCGACGCCGAGATCGTCCACCCGGGTGGGGATCTTGCCGACCGACTGCGCCGCATCGGTATGGAACGGCACGCCGTGTTCGCGCGCGATCGCCGCGCACTCGGCGATCGGCTGGATGGTGCCGACCTCGTTGTTCGCGTGCATCACGCTGACCAGCAGCGTCTCGGCGGTGATTGCGCGCCGCAGGTCCTCGGGATCGACGCGCCCGCTGGCGTCCACCGGCAGCCAGGTGATACGGGCGCCGAGCCGTTCCAGGAAACGGCAGGGCTCGACGATGGCGGGATGTTCGACCTGCGTGGTGATGATGTGGGCATGTTCGCGCGGTTTGGCGAAGAACAGGCCCTTCAGGGCGAAATTGTTGGCTTCGCTGCCGCCGCTGGTGAAGACGATCTCCTCGGGACTGCAGCCCAGGAGCGTGGCGACCTGTCCCCGTGCCGTCTCCACCGCCGCCCGCGCCGGGCGCCCGGCCCAATGGTTGCTGGAGGGGTTGCCGAAGGCCTCGCCCGTCATCCGGTGCATCACCTCGGCGACCTGGGGCGCGATCGGCGTGCTGGCGTTGTAGTCCAGATAGATCCGCTGCATGAAGCGAAGCATAGCAATTCTTGCTTGGCACAAAAGCTCCGCAGGTGGTCGGATTGCGGAAGTTTCAGGGGACGCCCCCCACAAGGGACGGCGTTCGGTCGCCGAGAGGGCTCGCCTCCCACAAGGGCTCGCCTCCCACGCCCTGTGGGAGGGCAGCCTCTGGGCGAAGGTTTGCCGCCGTTCGGTCGCCGAGAGGGCTCGCCTCCCACAAAGCGGGAGCGGGCTCCTGGGCTCCATAGGGTCAGTGGTGCCGGTGGCCGTGGTGGTGATGCGCCTCATGGTCGCGGCCCGGCGGGGCGCGGCGTACCTCGGCGGCGACTTCCAGCGAGCGGCCGTCGGCAAGGTGCAGGGTGACCGGTACGATCTCGCCCTCGGCCAGAGGCTGCTGCAGGTCGATCAGCATCAGGTGCAGTCCGCCCGGTTCCATGGCCAGGCTGCCGCCGGCGGGCAGTGACAGCGACGCCACCTGGCGCATCCGCATCACGCCGGCGGCGTCCTGCCGGTGTTCGTGCAGCTCGGCCGTGCCCGCCATCGGGGATTCGGCAGCAACGACCGTCAGCTCGTCGTCACCGCGGTTGCCGAGGGTCATGTAGGCGGCTGTCACCGACAGGTTCGGCGGGGGCAGGCGGATCCAGGCGGGCTCGACCAGCGTCACCTCGTCCGGGCAGACGCAGGCTTCGGGCGCCTGGTCCGCTGCGAGCTGGGCAGACAGGGGACTGGTCAGGCCGAGGCCGAGCAGCAATACGCCCGCGAGGCGGGCGAAACACCGTGTTCCAGGCATCGGTCCGGGTTCTCCTTGGTTGCGCCCGGCCGTGACCGGGCCGGGTCCTACGCCGCCAGGGCCTCGCGGAGTTCCTTGAAGGCGCGGTTCTCGATCTGCCGGATCCGCTCCGCGGACACGCCGTATTCGTGGGCCAGCTCGTGCAGGGTGGCCTTGGGCTCGATCAGGTAGCGCCGCACCACGATGTCCCGGGTGCGTTCGTCCAGGGTACCCAGCGAGCGCTGCAGCTGCGCCTGGTAATGGCGATCCCAGTCGGCGTCCTCGACGATCTGCGCCGGGTCGTCGGTGACACTGGCGGACAGTTGCTCCGACGGTACCAGGTAACCGCGGTCGTCATCGTCGGCGGGATCGGGGTCGAAGCTGGTGTCGCGGCCGGCCAGACGGCCCTCCATCTCCCGCACGTCGCTCTCGGGTACGCCCAGGTCGCTGGCAACCGCGGAGACCTCGTCGGGGTTCAGCCAGCCGAGATTGCGCTTGGCCTGGCGCAGGTTGAAGAACAGCTTGCGCTGCGCCTTGGTGGTGGCGACTTTGACGATGCGCCAGTTGCGCAGGATGAACTCGTGGATCTCGGCCCGGATCCAGTGCACCGCAAAGGAAACCAGCCGTACCCCGTGATCGGGGTCGAACCGGCGCACGGCCTTCATCAGGCCGACATTGCCTTCCTGGATCAGGTCGCCCAGCGGCAGTCCGTACCCGGAGTACCCGCGTGCGATGTGCACCACGAAGCGCAGGTTGTGCAGAATCAGTTGGCGCGCGGCATCGAGATCCTGCCGGTCACGCAGTTCCCGCGCCAGACGCTGTTCCTCGTTGACGTCGAGGACCTCGATACGGCTGACCGCCGCCATGTAGTGGTCCAGGTTGCCTACCGGGACGGGCATGTCCACGGGCTTTCGCACCAATGCTTGGCTCATGAAGGTGTCCCCCTTGAAAATTGGCTCGATATTAGCAGTCTGGCGGTTAGAGTGCTAAACACCTGGGTTGTTCCCCTTGCATCGCGTGGGGTTTCCGTTTGAGCTTCACTCCCGCAAGGCCGCGCCGCTGCCGAGGCGGGCGCCGATCCAGCCGAGCACGAGTCCGGTGCCGAGGAGGATCAGGCCGACGCGTGCCTCCGGCGCTGCGAACACCAGAGGCAGGCCAAACGCCGAGGCGGCGGCTTCGACCGGGGTTCGGGTCAGGATCACGCCGGCCCCGAGCAGGATCAGGCTGAACACCCCACCGCCCAGGCCGAGCAGCAGCCCCCCGTACAACGACGGCCTGCGCAGGAAGCGATCCGTGGCGCCGGAGATCCGCGAGATCGCGATCTCCTCGCGCCGCTCCCGCAGTTCCGAAGCCGCGGCCACCGACAGGATCAGCGTGACCCCGAGCGCCAGCAGGCCGGCCACGATCAACAGGATGCGCAGGCCGGCCGCGTGCAGCGCCTGGAGCTGCCGCACCCATTCGTGGTCGCTGATGCTCGTCGCTTCGGGCAACAGTATCGCCAGGCGCGATTCCAGCGCCTCGACCGCCTCGGGCGTTCTCTCCGCGGGAACGACCTCGATGATCGCCGGCAACGGATTGGCCTCCAGCCAGTCGAGCAGCGCCGGATCAGGCAGGCTGGCGCGGTATTCGTCCAGCGCCTCGTCGGCACCGATCGGCGTGACCTGGGCCACGCCCGGAAGGGCCGCGATCCGCGCGGCGGCGCCGGCGAGGGCATCCGTGTCGGTATCGTCCAGATAAAGCGCGATGCGCGGTTCGTGGTCGATGCCCGCCGACAGGGCCCGCGCATTGTCGAGCAACAGCCAGAGGTAGGCCGGCAGGGCGAGGATGAATCCGAGCACCGCGATCATGATCAGGGTCTGACCCGGTGCGTCCATCCGCCGCCGGAAGCTCCTGCGCGCGGCGTCGGCATGGTTGTACAGCCACGATTCCAGAGAGCCGGCGCGCTCGCCTCCGTCCTTCACCCGGCACTCCGCGCCTGGGTCACGTGGCGGGCCTCGAGGTTGCCGTTCTCCAAATGCAGGATCGGCATGCCCAGGCCCGAGATCAGTTCCAGATTGTGGCTGGCGATCAGTGCGGTGACGCCCACACGGTTGAAGTCCAGGAACAGTTGCATGATCTCGCGCGAGAGCGTTGGGTCGAGGTTGCCGGTGGGCTCGTCCGCCAGCAGCAGCGCGGGGCGATGCACGATCGCCCGGGCGATCCCCACCCGCTGCTGCTCCCCGGCGGAGAGGGTCTGCGGCGGGGCGTTTTCCTTCTGCAGCAGGCCGACCTTGTCGAGCGCGGCGCGCACCCGCTTACGCGCTTCGGCGCGCCGGTAGCCGAGGATTTCCAGCGGCAGCGCGACGTTGGCGTGCACCGGGCGGTCGAACAGCAGGCGGTGGTCCTGGAACACCAGGCCGATGCTGCGTCGGAATCGGGGCACTTCGCTGCGGGGCAGCGTTTCGAGGTCCTTGCCGTTGACCATGATGCGGCCACGGGTCGGGCGTTCGAGCCGCGCGATCAGGCGCAGCAGGGTGCTCTTGCCGGCTCCGGAGGGCCCGGTCAGAAAGGCCAGTGCGCCGTCGTCCACGCGCAGGCTCACGTTGCTCAAGGCCTCTGAGCCGCCGTCGAAACGCTTGGTTACGCGCTGCAACCGGATCATGGGCGCGGCCTCAAGGACACTCAGGCGGCGTCGCGGTTCAACAGGGCGCGCACGAAGGCGCGGGCTTCGAAGGGCTGCAGGTCCTCGGCCTTTTCGCCGACGCCGATGAAGCGGACCGGGATGCCCATCTGCGCGGCGAGCGCGAACAGCACGCCGCCCTTGGCGGTGCCGTCGAGCTTGGTCACCACCAGCCCGGTCACGCCCAGGGCTTCGTGGAACTGCCGGACCTGGTTGATCGCGTTCTGGCCGGTGCCGCCATCGATGACCAGCAGGACCTCGCTCGGCGCTTCGGGATCGAGCCGCCCCATCACCCGCTTCACCTTGCGGATCTCGTCCATCAGGTTGTGCTGGGTGTGCAGGCGGCCGGCGGTATCGGCGATCATCACGTCGATGCGGCGGGACTGCGCGGCCTGCAGGGCATCGAACACCACCGAGGCCGAGTCGGCGCCGCTCCCCTGGGCGATCACCGGTACCGCGTTGCGTTCGCCCCAGGTCTGCAGCTGTTCCACCGCGGCGGCGCGGAAGGTGTCGCCGGCGGCGAGCAGTACCGTGTAGCGCTCGGCGCGCAGGTGATGGGCCAGCTTGCCGATGGTGGTGGTCTTGCCGGCCCCGTTGATGCCGACCACGAGGATCGAGAAGGGCTTGCCCGAGCCCGGTTGGATCCGCAGGGGCCGTTCGACCGGCACGAGGATCTCGGTCATCGCCCGTTCCAGGGCCTGCATCAGCGCCTCGGCGTCGTCGAGTTCGCCGCGCTTCACGGCGCGGGTGATCTGGTCCATGATGCGCCGGGTCGCGTCTACGCCGACATCGGCCAGCAGCAGGCGCTCCTCGAGTTCCTCGAAGAGTTCGTCGTCGATCCTGCGCCGCAGGAGCTCGCGGATGTCGGTGCTGAGCACCTTGCCGGTCTTCGCCAGGCCCTTGCGCAGGCGCTGGAACAGGCCGGCCCGTTCCGGGGTTTCGGCGGCGGGAGTTTCTTTTTTTCGGAAACCGAACATGTTGGCCGTGGTCAAGGCATAAGGTCTGGCAATGCTATCACGAGGGTTGAAAATGATGAGACGCGTCTTTCTTTCGCTGTTGTGCGGCTGGCTGGTCCTGGCGGCGGTCAACGCCAGCGTGGCCGCGGACGTGGTGGAACACCGGCTCGAGAACGGGCTCACGGTACTGGTGCTCCCGGATGCACGGGCGCCGGTGGTGACCAACCAGGTCTGGTACCGGGTCGGCTCGATGGACGAACACAGCGGTATCACCGGTATCTCGCACATGCTCGAACACATGATGTTCAAGGGCAGCGAGCAATACCCGCCCGGCGAATTCTCGCGCATCGTCGCCCGCCTCGGCGGCCGGGAGAATGCCTTCACCGGACGCGATTACACGGGCTACTTCCAGGTGGTCGGCAGCGAGCACTGGGAGACGGTGATGGCGATGGAGGCCGAGCGCATGCGCGGGCTGAAGCTCTCCGAGGAGGAGTTTTTGCCGGAGCGGCGCGTGGTGGTGGAGGAGCGGCGCCTGCGCACCGAGGACCGGCCCAACTCCCTGCTGCAGGAGCAGTTCTACGCGACCGCCTTCTTCAACCAGCCCTATGGCCACCCGATCATCGGCTGGATGACCGACATCGACGCCTACACCGTCGAGGATTTGCAGGACTGGTACGACGCCTGGTATGCGCCGAACAATGCGGTGGTCGTGGTGGTCGGCGACGTCGATCCCGAGGCGGTGATCGCCGCAGCCGAGCGGCACTACGGGCCGATCCCGGCGCGCGAACTCCCGGCGCGCAAGCCGCGTGCGGAGACGCCGCAGCGTGGCGAGCGCCGCACGACCCTGCAGATCCCGGCCGAACTGCCCTATCTGATCATGGGCTGGAAGACCCCGGTGCTGATCACGCTCGACGATCCGAGCGACGCCTACGCGCTGATCGTCGCCGCGGGCGTGCTCGATTCGGGCGAGGCCTCGCGCTTCGCGCGCGAACTGGTGCGTGGCCGGGAACTGGCGAACAGCACCTCCGCGCGTTACAGCCCGTTCAGCCGTCTGGACTCGCTGTTCACGGTGGCCGCGGTGCCGACCGGGGACACCGACATGGAGACGCTGGAGCAGGCGTTGCTGGACGAGATCGATCGCTTGCGGGACGAGCCGATCGACGCGAGTGAACTGCAGCGCGTGCAGGCCCGGGTGATCGCCCAGGAAATCTTCCGCCGCGATTCGATCCAGTCCCAGGCCTTCGAACTGGGCGCGGCGCAGACCGTGGGGCTCGGCTGGGAGGTTGTCGACGAATACGTGGACCGGATCCGCGAGGTCACCGCGGAGGACGTGCAGCGGGTGGTCCGCGAGTACCTGGTGCCGGAACGGCGCACGGTGGGCATCCTGGATCCGCTGCCGATCGGGGGCGGCGCATGAAGGCCCTCCACCAAGCGATTCATACGGGATACGAGGGTTCGCCCATGCGCTTCTGGTTCATGCTGCTGCTGGTCGTCGCCGCCATCGGTCTCGCGCCGGCGGCGCAGGCGGTGGATATCGAGCGCTGGGAGACCGAGCAGGGCATGCGGGTGCTGTTCGCCCCGGCGCCGACCCTGCCGATGCTGGACGTCCGACTGACCTTCGACGCGGGAGCCGCTCGTGACGGTGACCGTAACGGCCTCGCCCGCCTGACCAGCAATGCCCTGGCCCACGGCACCGCCGACATGGACGCGGACGCGGTGGCCGAGCGCTTCGAGGCGGTCGGCGCCCAGTTCAACACGACGTCCGCGCGCGACATGGGCATCGTGACCCTGCGCACCCTGACCGAGCCCGACTGGATGGCGGAGGCCGTCGATGTGCTGACGGAGATTCTGGCGGCGCCGGCCTTCCCGGAGGACGATCTGGCGCGTGAGCGCCGGCAGATGCTGCAGGCGTTGCAGCGGGAGCGCCAGGAACCCGGATCGGTGGCCAGCCGGCGCTTCTACCAGCTGATGTACGGCGAGCACCCCTACGGCAACGCGCCCAGCGGCAGCGAGGACACCATCCCGACGCTGACGCGTGCGGAGGTGGAGTCCTTCTTCCGGCAGTACTACACGGCCGGGAATGCGGTGCTGGCCATGACCGGGGCGATCTCGCGCGCAGACGCCGAGGCGCTGGCCGAGCGTATCGCGCGGGCGCTCCCCGAAGGCGGGCGGGCGCCCGCGCTGCCGCCCGTGCCGAAGCTTGAAGGGCCGGTGACGGAGCGGATCGCCTTCCCCTCGGAGCAGGCACATATCTTCATGGGTGCCCCGGCGCTGCGCCGCGACGACGCCGACTATTACGCCATGACGGTCGGCAACCACGCGCTGGGCGGGGGTGGCTTCACCTCGCGTCTCTTCCGCGAGGTGCGCACGGCGCGGGGGCTGGCCTACTCGGTCCACAGTGCCGTCCGTCCGATGGCGGCGGAGGGTCCGTTCCTGATCGGCATGCAGACCGGCACCGATCAGACCGACGAGGCCCTGCAGGTGCTGCGCGAGGAGTTGCAGCGCCTGCACCAGGAAGGCGTGGACCCGGACGAACTGGAGGCCTCGCAGGCCAACATCACCGGGGGTTTCCCGCTGAGGCTGGCGTCGAACAGCGATATCGTCCAGAACCTGGGCATGATGGGCTTCTACGACCTGCCGCTGGACTTCCTCGCCGCGCACAACGACCGGATCGATGCCGTGAGCCGGGAAGAGGTGCACGCGGTCATCCAGCGGCACATCGATCCCGAGGCACTCGTGACCGTCGTGGTCGGCGGGGAGGAGTGACCCTATGGGCCGTGCGGCCCGGGTGCGGATCATCGGTGGGGCCTGGCGCCGGCGCTGGCTGCCGGTGGCGCCGGTGCCCGGCCTGCGGCCCAGCGCCGACGCCCAGCGCGAGACGCTGTTCAACTGGCTGCAGCCCCGGCTGCCCGGGGCGTCGGTCCTGGATCTGTTCGCCGGCACCGGTGCGCTGGGGCTTGAGGCGGCCTCACGCGGTGCCGGTGCGGTGCTGCTGGTGGAGAAGAGCCCGGCGGCCGCCGCACAGCTCGAGGCGAACTGTCGATTGCTCGGCGCGGGACAGGTGGGGGTGCAACAGGGCGATGCCCTGCGCCTGCTTGCGCAGGGTCCGCAGGCATTGGGGCCTGCACCCTTTGATATCGTCTTCATCGACCCGCCATTCGCGAAGGGCCTGATCGCACCCGTGCTCGAGCAGTTGCGTGGCGGCGGCTGGCTGGCCCCCGGCGCCCGCGTTTACGTGGAGCAGGAGAGCGGCCTCCCCGCGCCGTCGGACTGGGAGATTCTCCGCGAACGCATCGGCGGGCAGGCGCATGGTCTGCTGCTCGCCCTGCCGAGCGCGTCAAACGGGGCCGAGGCGCCCGGCGGCCGCGCCTGAGACCCTCGCTTGGGGGGGCGCGTCAGCGTTGCGCCAGCAGGCCGTGCAGGGACTCGAGGTCCAGCAGCAGGATGCGATCGCCCTCCACCGCCAGCAGTTGACGTTCGCGCAGGGCGGCAAGGGTTCGGGACAGGGTCTCGGGCTTCATCGCGAGCCGTGCGGCGATCACCTGCTTGGGGAGGTCGAGATCGATCCTGTCCTCCGCATTGCGCGGCAGGGTCAGCAGGTAGGCGACCAGGCGACGGGTGGCATCGTGCAGGGCCAGTTCGTCGATCTGATTTAGCAGCGCATGCAGGCGCCGGCTGAGCGTGCCCAGCAAGCGCAGGGCCAGTTCGGGGCTTTCGCGCAGCAGCTGGACGAAGACCGCGTTGCTGAACGCAGCCAGGCGCAGGTCCGTCAACGCGCTCGCATTGACCGGGTATGCCTCCTGTTCCATGAACATCACCGCCTCGGCGAAGGTCTGGCCCGGATGCATGACCTCAACCACCTTCTCCTCGCCCTCGGGCGACAGCAGGTACAGCTTGATGCTGCCTTCCAGCACCAGGTAGAAGTGCCGCGCTGGAGCGCCGCGCGCGAACAGCGCCTGGCCCCGGTTCAGGCGCAGGATCCGTGCCGAGTGGAGGACCCGCTGTCTCTGCTCGGCGTCCAGCGGTTCGAAGAGCGGGATGTCTTCGATGATCTTCGGATCCAGCATCGTTGCAGCCAAGGGTTGTCTTGACGAAGGTCAAGGACATGAGGCGGATGGGAGTGCAGTTTCGAGGGACCATGCAACGGTCACCGGTCCCCATCATGTCTGCACCGCAGCGACAGATCATAACCTGGAACCAGGTCCCCGGACCCGCCCGGCTGGCCTCCAGCCGGCAGCAGGTCGAGGAGGTCGCCCGGGCCCGGATGCCGGCCCGGGCCGTGGTCGTCGACGATCACCCCCTCTTTCGTCGGGCCGCGCGCGACCTGATGGAGCGCGGCGGCGGCTTCCGCGTCGTCGGCGAGGCGGGCTCGGGCCGTGAGGGACTGGAGCTGGCGTTCGCGCTCCAGCCCGATCTCGTGCTGCTCGACGTCAGGCTGGGTGACATGGACGGGATCGGTGCCCTGCGCCGCCTGCGCGAGGCGGGCGTCGGGTTGCGGGTCGCGGTTATCACCGCCTCGCGCGACCCGGCACACCTGCAGGCGGCGCTGCGCGCCGGCGCCGACGGGTACCTGCTGAAGAACGCGGAGCCGCATGCACTGCTCGCGCAGCTGCGCCGGGTCGTTGCCGGCCAGTTGGTGCTCGCCGAGGGGCTGGGGGAATCCCTGGCCCGGTCGATCCGCGACGACGGCGGGTGTGTGGCGATGGACCTTGTCGGCCTGACCAGCCGTGAACGGCAGATCCTCGAATGCATCGCCGCCGGCCACAGCAATCGGAAGATCGCGGCCGAGCTGCAGATCTCAGACGCCACCGTGAAGGTGCACGTGAAACACCTGCTGAAGAAGCTGGGCCTGCATTCGCGGGTGGAGGCCGCGCTATGGTGCCTTGAGCAGCGCCGGCGACGCAGTTTCTGAGCAAACCTGAATCGCAGGACCACCACGCGAGCGGCCCTGCGCATTGCACTTCCTGCTAGGACTTTTTCCTAGCCTCCCTGGCGGTTTCTCTCATGAAACCTACCGCTTTCGGGAATACTCTTGGTCCCATGTCGATCAAGCGCGAGTCGCGCTTTGACGTTGACCCGTGCAGCACGCGGAGGGCATCTCCATGAACCGAACGATGTATCCGTTGCAGTGTCTGCTTCTCATGGCCTTGCTCGGAGGCGTTCCAGCCTCCGCGGTTCTGGCGGAGGCGCCTGGCGCCGCGGTCCCGGTGTACGCGGACAACTGGCAGTTGCGGCGACTGATGCGGCCCACCGAAAGCGAGCTCCTGCGCGAGGTGCTGGGCGAGGTCGTGATCTACGATGGCCTCACCGACCAGCAGGTCGAGTCGGCAATGTCTCTCCACCCGCACCGCATTCGGAGCATGATGTTCGTCGGCACCATCATCACCGACGACGACGGTGTGCCCCAGATGGATGACGCCGGGATGTTCGTTCTGCAGGACGAAGGTTGCTGAAGCCGGCCATGCGCAGCGTCGCGGTCTGCCGCTCACGCGGCGGGCAGCGTTGGCGCGTCCGGGGTGTTCTGGCGGTCGTGCTGCTGTTGTTGGCAGCGCCCCTCTGGGCACAGTCCGGGGTTCCGGCAAAGCTTCTTAAGCCGCTGGCCGAGCCGCGCGCGGCGCCAGCGCTGGGGCTCGAGGCCCTCGACGGCCGGGAGTACGGCCTTGCCGATTTCGAGGGCCGGGTGATCCTGGTGAACTTCTGGGCCACCTGGTGCCCCCCATGCCGCAAGGAGATGCCGGCGCTGGCGCGGCTGGCGCAGCATTTCCAGGGCGCGGATTTCGAGGTGGTCGGCGTGAACGTGGGCGAGTCCGTGGAACGCATTCAGGACTTCCTGCAGACGCTCCCCGTACTGCCCGCCTTTCCAATGCTGCTCGATCCAGATGGCTCGGTGTCGCAGGCGTGGCACGCGCGCGTGGTGCCGACGACCGTGGTGGTGGACCGGTATGGCCATATCGTACTCCGGGCCGTGGGTGAGGTCGATTTCGACAGCCCTGATCTGCGCGGACAGATCCAGGCGTTGCTGCCGGGCTCCGGTGACGCGGAAGCTAACCGGACGGCGCCAGCGCTCTGACCCCTGTGCGCGCAATGTGCCACCACCGCATCCGATTTCCTGCTGATCAAGTGAGCGTTGGCTTGATTCCAAACCACTGCCGGGAGGCCTCCATGCCGAATAACAAGCGCCGCACTTTCCTGAAAGGCAGCATTGCCGCCAGCACGGTCGGCATCGCTGCCGCAGCCGGGTTGCTGGCCCCGATCCGGGTTCTGGCCGCCTGGCCCGCGGATGCCTTCGTCTTGCGTAACCACGAAGCATCCCTGAAGGCCGTCACCGGAACCTCCGACCTCCCGGCAGGCGACATCGAGATCTTCGCCCCCGAGATTGCCGAGAACGGCGCCATGGTCTCGGTGACCATCGAAAGCGGCATGCCGGATGTCAGCGAGATAGCCCTGTTCGTAGTCCAGAACGGTCAGCCGCTGGCGGCCACGTTCCTGCTGGGCGCGTCCGCCCAACCGATGGTCTCGATTCGCGTCAAGATGGCGGAAACCTCCGACGTGGTCGCCGCCGTCAAATCCGGCGGCGCCTGGTACGGCGCTTCCCGAGAGGTGAAGGTCACCCTCGGCGGCTGCGGCGGCTGATAGCCCGGATCGCGCCGGGGTCAGACCGCGGCAACCGGATTCCGCCAAAACACCACAACCATCCCACCAAAGACGTTGCCGGATGCGTTCCCTTCGGGGCCGGTGACGGAAGGTCAAAGGAGATCCACAAGGTGAACCCGTTTCTCAACACCCTGCGTTCGGCGATGATTGCCCTTCCTCTGCTGCTGCTGGCGATGGGCGCCCAGGCCGAGGCACCCGACGACAAACCGTTCGCGGAACACAAGCTCGTCCTCCAGATCAGCAACGGTGACCCGGCCCGGCAAAACCTGGTTTTGAATGTCGCCAACAATGCCATCCGGCACTACGGCCCGGAAAAGATCGACGTCGAGATCGTTGCCTTCGGTCCGGGCCTGAGCCTGCTGTTTGCCGACAATCCCCAGGCCAGTCGGATCGACGACCTGGCAGTCGATGCGGGCATCCGTTTCGCCGCCTGCGAGAACACCATCGCTGCCGTCACCCGCATGCGCGGAACGGCCCCTGAACTGCACGCGCGAGCCACACCCGTTGACGCGGGCGTGGTGCGCATCCTGGACCTGACCGCGGCCGGCTACACGCTGATCAGCCCGTAAACGAAACCTCCAGTGCCGCTCCGGGTCGCCGGAGCGATCCTGCTGGGGGATCTGGCGGTTCACGGCCATTCTTGACCCGTTCTTCGGCGTTACTAGGAGAAACCCCAACCACAGCCAAGACTTTTGCTTAGCTCAATCCGGGATTCTTCCCAAGTATTTCTACGCATTCATGGTCCATGCTTGATACAGGTGACGAGCCGTTTCTCAAAGCGTCCACCACTGTATCGGGTTTTCGCTCGATCATTAGAAAAGAAGCTCATTCAAAGGAGAAAAACCCATGGTCAAATCTACAGCACTGGCATTGGCTTTTGGTGTCGCATTGATGGGTGCGAGTTCGTTCACCGTTGCCGCGGATCGCGCGCAGATGGACGGTGAGAAATTGTTTGCATTCCACGCCTGTGCGAACTGTCACGGTGCCCAGGGCAACGATCCCGTCAGCAGGCTGGTACCGAAGCTTGCAGGCAAGAACGCGGACGAGCTCCAGACCAACGCAATGAAGATCCTCCGGGGCGAAACCGATTCGGAGGAGGCCAAGCTGATGAAGTCGGCCGTTGCCTACAGCCAGGCCTGCGATGCGCCGCCGAGCGAGGCGGAGATCAAGAGGATCACGGATTGGCTGGCCACGCTGTAAGGGTTGGAGCCCAACGGCATGGATGAGAGGCGGCGCGCCCTTTTTCGGGACTGGATGCGCCGCCTTTTTCTTGCCGTTGGCATGACCGGAATCATGGCTGGACCGGTGACCGCGGGGTTCACGGAGGGCGAACTCCTCTCCGGCGCCTGTGGCGGGTGCCATGGGCACACCGGGGTGAGCCGGGCCGCCTCCATGCCTTCGATCGCGGGGTTCGACCGTCGCTACCTGGCTCGGGTCATGCGGGAGTTCAGCACCGGAGTCCGCTATTCCACCATCATGGGTCGGGTGATGAAGGGCTACACGCCGCAGCAGATCAACCTGCTGGCGTCCTACTACGCCGACCAGTCCTGGGAAAATTTTCCCGCAGGCCCGCGGGACCCCGCGCTGTTTGTCACCGGGCAGCGCCTGCATCAGGCATTGTGCGAAGAATGTCACGAACAGGGGGGGCGGTATCAGGACCGGGATATGCCGCGCGTTGCCGGTCAGGCGCCGGATTACCTGCTGATGCAGCTCTTCGCACGCCGTGATCGCCCGGAGGGCATGCAGCAGCCCGCGCGCATGCGCCGGGCCCTGGAGGGACTCTCTGACCATGAACTTCGCGCGTTGGGCCACTACATCGCCAGCCAGGACTGACCATGGCCCGCACCATCAAGGTTGGCTGGTTAACGTAAAAGTCACAGCCGAGTAGGTCGGGTTAGCGCAGCGTAACCCGACGACATCCCGGGGACGACGCTATTTTGCGCCCATGGGGTGGGGTTCGAGGCCCGTCGGGTTACGCCCTTTGGGCTAACCCGACCTACCGTTTGCGGCTTTTCATCATCGGGGGTGGCGCAGGGCCCTGACAATGAGCTGGCTTGCCGTGGTGCCATGGATGCACCTCGAATCGGGAGAAATAACATGTGGCTGAACGGGATTCCTTCTTGGCGATCGCTAACCCTTTCGCTCGTGGCCGGCTTGCTGGTCGTGTGCTTGGGTTCCGCATCGGCCGACCCCGGAGTGTCATCGGCGGATACCCTCTCTCCGGAGGAAGTCGCCCGCGAGCGGGAGGTCCTGCTCCAGCTGATGTCGGCGGCACGCTCGCCCGTCGCCAGCGTCGCTCTCGAGATCGATGTGACCGGCGCCGCGACGCTGGGTGCGGCGGAGGCCCCGGTGGTGCTGGTCGAATTTGCCGATTACGAGTGCGGTTTCTGCCGCCGTCACCAGTTCACCGTGATGCCCGCGCTGATCGAGGAATACCTGGACACGGGCCGAGTGCTTTACGTCTTCATGGAGTTTCCGGTCGTGGATCAGAACCCGCAGGCACTCGGGGCCGCCAATGCGGCTCACTGCGCGGCCGACCAGAGGAAGTACCCGCAGATGCGCGAAAGCCTCTACAGGAATCCCTACAGCCTGGACGCTGCGGGTCTGGTGGCTCAGGGCAACGCGCTCGGTCTCGAGCCGGCGGCATACACCGCCTGCATCGAGGCGCTCACGCATGAAGAGACCATCCGAGCGCACATGGCCCTCGGGCAGCAGTTGGGCGTACGGGGTACGCCATTCTTCTTCCTGGGCCAGCCGGCGGACGATGACGGCCATGTCCTTGTGCATCGGCGCATTGCCGGTGCTCAGCCGCTGGAACTCTTTCGCACCGAGATCGACGTGGCGCTGAAGGCTCAGGGCACCCTGCCACCCGACGCCGCGGGTCTCTCACAAGGACCACCATGAACGATTTTTCCGGGTTCGCTGCCGTCATTGCGGCGAACGCGGGAACGGCGGCTCGACAAAGGCTTGTTCACGTCGCACGGGCCTGGGGGCGGAGCGGTTTTTTTGCCCTTTCCCTGGGCCTGGCTGTCGTGTCCTCAGACGCGCGGCGGCCCTTGCAATGAAAAAGCGCGCCTCGGAAACACGGAAAGTCGCGAAAGCGTCGTCCCCGGGACGTCGTCGGGTTACGCTGCGCTAACCCGACCGACGGGGCCGTGACTTTCATGCTAAATAGAGATGGAGGGGTATGAAGATCAAAGCGTAGTGGATCTTTTGCGAGAGAGGACGCTGGATGAGGACGAAACGTTGCGGGGACCACCGTGAATGAACCCCGGCCCATCGCTGACCGGGATCCGCAGGAGCCAACGCAGGCTCCTGAGCGTGCTGACGAAGCGGCATTGATCAAAGCAACGTTGCTCCCCTGGAAAGCGCTGCTGCTCGCCTGGCTGGTGGTTTCCCTGGCCTTGTTCTGGGTTGCCGTGTACCGTGATATGGGCGCGGCAAAGCTGCGCCTGGAGCGGGATGTCCGGGGGCTGGAGTCCGATCTGACAAGAAACGCGTACTTGAACGACGCCATCATTAAAGGACTTGCGGCCGCTCTCGATGCGGTCTCCCTGGAGGGTCTCGGGTCGGGAGCGAGAACCTACGCGCGGAAGACACTGGAGCAGTACCCGCACGTGCACCTGGTTGGTGTGGCAGAGCGGGTGGAGATGCACGAGCGGGCGGCCTTCGAGTCACGGATGCGGGCGAATGGCTGGCCTGATTTTCAACTGCGACAGTTCGCGTACGAAATGGACCGGCAGTGGCATGCCGTTCCGGAAAAGGCGGTCTACTTCCCCGCGGTCCTGGTGGAACCGGAGAGGGAGGATACGCTGCGGATGATTGGCCTCGACATGGATGCGGTGCCGAACATGCGGGCCGCGCTGCTGGGTTCCATGCAGCGGCGCGACGCGACACCATCCGATGCGTTCCACTTCACGGGCGGTGATCTGGGCTACGTGGTGGTCTATCCGCTGTGCCCCGGCAGCCGCACCTTGACCTGTGATCTCTACGGAACATCCCGTGAACCGGAACTCGTTGCGGTGCTGGGCGTATTGGCCGAGAGGCTG
>SKJG01000092.1 GCA_007116035.1 Thioalkalivibrio sp. | reverse complement strand
TCTGGTCGGCCAGCGCATGGCCAGGTTGCAAGCGTTGCTGTCGGCTCTCGGTTACACGCTGTACCAGTGGAACAAGACCGACACGGTCGCGCTCAGGTTCGGTCATGGGGCAGGTGAGCGCACGATGGGATCAGGATCGGAATGAGCCCGGATCCGGATCGATCCGCGCCGCTGCCCCGGGTGGTGCAGATCGGCTTCCACAAGTGCGGAACCCGCAGCCTTGAACAGCTGTTCAGGGGCGCCGGCCACCGCGTGGTCAAGTTCAAGCTGCGGCGCCCGTTTCGCCGCAGCCGCAATGCCGCCTTGCTGATTCGCGAGAATCTTGCGGCGGGCAGGAAAGCCTTCGCGGGTTTCGAGGATTTCACCTTCTACGCCGACCTGATCTACCAGTCGGACGACGATGCCTTCGAGCCGATCCGGCATTTCCGCGAGATCATGCGTGATTATCCGGACACGATCCTGCTCCTGAACGTACGCCGGCGCGAGGACTGGATCAGGTCCCGATTCAATCACGGGCATGGCGAGTTCCTGAGACGCTTCATGCGACAGCGGGGCATCGACTCGCCCGAGGAGATTGTTGCCGGTTGGCGAGAGGAATGGGATAACCACCTGGCGAATGTCCGTGCCTTTATGGCGGATCGGCCCGAGCAGCTGGTCGAGTTCGACCTGGACAACGATTCGGTGCAAGTGCTGATCAAGCGGCTTCCGGAGTATCGCCTGAGGACAGAGGACTGGCGGGATATCGGCCGCACCCGCGGCGTCCGCCGTCACCCCCTGGTCGCCCGGCTGAAGCGGATCTGGGCCCATGTCCGCTGGCGACCGTCGGCCTGATCCGGTCGATGAGAGTTTCGCTGGTCATGACCTCGATGGGGCTCGGCGGCGTCCAGCAGTCGATCGTGCCTTATGCACTGGCGCTGATGCGGCTCGGCCACGCGATCCAGTTGCTGGTGGTCAAGGGCTCGGGCGTCGTCCGGCTGCTGGCCGAGCATGGCCTGGAGCCGCAGGTCACGCTCCTGGAGCCACGCTGGAAACTGTTCCGCTTTCTGCCCCACGCCGGACTTCGGACTCATGTCGAGGCGTTCGCCCCGGATGTCGTCATCGGCTTTGCGCAAATGGGTTTCTTCGAGGCCGAGCGGGCCTTGCGCTCGCTCGACATTCCGCTTATCACGCGGGTCGGCTCAATGCAGATTCCACGCCTGAAGACGTTCTCCAGGGCCGACGGCTGGCTTGCCACGACCCCGGAAATGCGAGAGACCCTGACCAGCATCGGCTACCCCGCCGAGCGCATCTTTCTGGTCCCAAACTTCCTTGCTGAGACCAGCGCGCCGCGACCGCTCGGGTCGCCCCGGATGCCGCCGCGGGTCGGTTCCATGGGCCGGTTTTCGCGGCGCAAGGGCTTTCATTTGCTGATCGAAGCGATCGCGCTGCTCCGCGCCCGTGGCATCGAGGTCGAGTGTGCGATTGCGGGGGACGGCAGAACCCGCGCCGAGCTCGAGAGGCAGATCGCAGACCGCGGGATGTCCATCTGCATCGAGCTGGTCGGTTGGCTGGACGGCTCACGGAAAGTCCGGTTTCTCGAGGGCCTCGACCTGTTCGTGAGCCCCTCGCTGAACGAGCCGTTCGGCTTCGTCTACCTCGATGCCATGCGCGTCGGGGCACCGATCATCACCTACCCGACCGTGGGCGCCCGCTATATTTTTTCCTCACCCGGCGTGGCCGAGATGGTGCCCCTGGGCAACCCACAGGCGCTGGCCGACGCTATCGAGCGAGTCCTTTCGGACGATGCGCTGCGCGCTTCCCTTGGCGTCAATGCGGAGCGCGCCTTTGCCGCCAGTTTCAGCCTTGAGGCCGGCGCGCAGAACCTGGAGAGGGCGCTGACCACGATGACGGCCCTGAAACGGCGGCCGCCCTCCAGGTAGGTTTGCCGCCTGCTTGAGGCCGCGGTGTTGCCCGTCTTTCGCCTTGATCGAAGTCGACTGGCTCCCCAGTGCGCCATCCCGAAGGAACAATACAAGTACATGAATTATAATGGAGAATATGAGCCCGAAAAGAATCCAGGAAAATTCGTGCGCCGGTCCGACCCCAGTCACCAGTCAGACCAGTCAGAGCCCTCCGCTGCATGGGCATTCCGTCGCATCCCCGGTTTCAATACTGGACCACCGTGGGGTCCAGGCTGCGCCAGAGGTACCAGGTGGCGACCGTGCGCCAGGGTGCGTGGCGCTCGCCATGTCGGCGCAGGACGCCGGGGGTGGGTCTCGCGTTGTCGAGGTAGTGGAGGGCGACTGCCTTCTGCAGGCCAATGTCGTCGACCGGCCAGACGTCGGGCCGCAGCAGGTTGAAAATCAGGAACATCTCGGCGGTCCAGCGGCCGATGCCGCGCACGCCGACGAGTTCGGCAATCACGGCCTCGTCGGTCATGGTCTCCCAGCGGGCGGGTTGAACGCGACCGTCGACGAAATGACCGGCGAGGTCGCGCAGATACTCGGCCTTGCGGCGCGACAGCCCGCAGGCCGTCAGTGCATCGAGTTCGAGCGTCGCGACCTGTTCGGGGTGGACCGTCTCTACAAAGCCCGCGAAGCGGGCCCAGACGCTATCGGCCGCCTTCACCGAGATCTGTTGCCCCACGATCGCGCGTGCCAGCGTCTGGAATGGGTCACCACGCGTAGTCAGCACCGTGTCGGGGTAGCGTGCAATGAGGGACGCCATCACGGGGTCGGCTTCGCCGAGTTCGGCGCAGGCGCATTCCCAAAACTCGGGTATTGGCATGGTGTTCAATCGGTGCCGGAAATGGCCCAAGGTGCCTGAGCCCGCATTCGTTGTCACGGCCGGCGCAGCGCGCGTCGCGGGCATCAAGGGGTCCGGACCACGACAAATTCCTGAAGCGACCGGGAAACCGGGGCGGGAAATGTGCCGGTCGTGTGACGAAAAAAGCGATTGACCTCGGTGTGCCCCGTCGGTCCAGGCGCTCAATCGGAGCGCACTGGTCGAAACAACAGCCAGGCGAGCCAGATCAACATGGCGATTGCCAGAAGGGACATGAATGATGCGGCCGGCGAGGGATTCAGGGGCTCCGGGGGTTGCGGCAGCTGTGGTGCCAGCGCGCGCGCCTGGGGCAGCATCGGATAGATGTCCTCGGTTTTTCCGATCGCGGCATTGATGCGTTCGACGGCCTGATCCGTCAATGGGAGCGCACGCGGAATGAAACTCGCCCCCGGGCCCTGGGTGCCAATTGTGATCTCTTCCATCGGAGCGGGGCCGGCCAGCACGAGTTGGGAGACCAGGGTCTCGACCGGCTCTCTCAACCCCGGCACCTGCACCCCGGAAAGGAATGGCGCGTAGTCGGCTGGCACAAGGCGGCCCGGCTGCAGGTAGGGAAAGACGATGCGGTTGTTGCGCTGGTTCCAGTTGTCGACCGCGATCAGGAGCAGACCGCGTTCGAGCAGGGTGAGGGCCGTCGAGTTGCCGGCGGGCTGCATCAGGATCGCGACGTCCGCCCCGCTCTCGATCAGCGAGTCCGCCAGGGTATCAGCGGTCTCGCCCTCGACCGGCAGTAGCGTGGCCGAGAGCTGAAGACCGTCGATGATCGACTGTGCCGCGCTGTAGCCGCTCGATCCCTCGGGGCCGGTGGCGATGACATCGGCATCTTCGAGCCGGTGGACATCGGGTTCCAGCGCGAACGCGTGCAGGAGGCTGGTTCCGACCAGGGCCACGGCCTCGAGGCCAGGGCGTAGCGGCGGGTGGCCGGTGGCGGGATCGACCGAGCCGGGCGAAAAGAATGCCGACGCGCTGACCAGGGCGAGTCGCGTGCTCGCACCCGCGACCGAGCCCAATGGGTCGGGCGAACGGACCAGATTCACATGACTCGTCGGAAACGACCTGCGCAACTGGCGCAGCACCGCTCCGGCCTCACCGTCCGCGTTCGCGGAACGAGAAACCGCCAGGCTCAGCGCCTGCCGATCCTTCTCGCCGACCTTGCCGTCGATGAGACCCAGGCGAATCAACTCGGCGCGCACAACCTCCCGCGGGTCTTCCCCGCGCAGCGTCACCCGTCTGCTCAGCGCGCGTATCTGCTCGTCACCGATCGCACCCGACAGCTGCGCCAGGATTGGCCCCAGTGCCGGGAACCGTTGCAGGGCCGCCTGCCGGTACACCAGGGCGGCGTCATGACGAGAAAAGAAATTGAGGTCGTCTTCAAGCACCTGAAGACCGAAGATCTCGATTTGCGCGTCGGCCGAACGGACGAGTGCAACATCGAGATCGCCGTCGATGAGCTGATCATAGAGTTCGGTCCTGTCACGCACCTCCAGTTCGACGATCCTGTGGAATTGCATGCCGTAACGGCGGCTGAGGGGCGCGAGGCCATCGACCGGGCGTGCTCGGAACTCGCTGTCGACCCCGAGAGCGAGTTGGTCTGCGTGGCGTGCAAGGTCCGAGTAGCTGCGGATCCCGAGCGCGCGTGCGCGATCGCCCAGCATCGCGAGACCCGGCCTGTTTTCAAAACCCAGCGGTTCGCTCCACCCAAATGCCAGCGGTGAAAAACGCTCACGCAGCAGCTGCAGGGTCGCATCCGGATCCGCGTCGGGCGGCTGCGCGAGGCCCAGCAGCGCCAGCCCGGCACCCGTGTACTCGGGATAGAGGTCGATCTCGCCGCGTTTCAGCGCCGCGAGCATGAGTCTGCTGTCACCCAGCCCAATCCGCCGTTCGACCGGGATGTTCGCCTCAGTGGCCAGTTCGGCCACCAGTTCGGCGATGATCTGGTTCTCGGGTGACGGCTTGCCGCCCACCTGCAAAGGCTGCCGATCGGCGCCGCATCCGACCAGGATGAGGCCTAATCCCACGGCGAGCAGGATGCTTTGAATACGGGTCACCGCGACGCTCATGATCTTGCGGCCGGACTCGCGGCCGTGGTTTCGACGGCGCGCTCGGCAGCGCTGGCTCGGTCGCTGCGGATCACTCTCAGGAAACCCACCACCTGGAGCAGCAGTACCACGGAAAACGGAATCGCGCCGGTGATGGCCATCGCTTTCGCGACCTCGACCGACCCGCTGAATAGCGTTGCGACCGTGAGCACGGCTACCAGCGTTCCCCACACCAGCTTGTAGAGCAGCGGCGGGTTCAGCTGGCCGTCGCTGGTCATCATCGACAGCACGAAGCTGCCCGAATCGGCCGAGGTGACCAGGAAGATGAAGATCAGAAACAGGGCCACAAAGCCCAGCGCCTGCCCCAGTGGAAAGAAGTCCAGGAAGACGAAAAAGGCGCGGCTGACATCCTGGGAGACGAGTTCGGCGATCCCGCCGCCCCCGAAGAGCTCGATGAACACGGCGCCGCCCCCTAGCACCGCGAACCAGAACAGCGAGAACAGGGTGGGTACCAGGATCACACCGGCACAGAATTCGCGAATGGTCCGGCCGCGGCTGATGCGGGCGATGAAGATGCCGACGAAGGGCCCCCAGGCAAGCCACCAGATCATGTAGGTGAGCGTCCAGCCTGCCGTCCAGTCCTGCAGGCCCTCGAAAGGCAGCAGGTGGAACGCAAGCCCCGGCAACTGCGTGAAGTAGCTCCCTATCGAGTCGACGAGGGTCTCGAAGATGAATGCGGTCGGCCCGAACACGGCGATATAGAGCACCATCAGCACTGCAACCACCATATTGATGTTGGATAGCAGCTTGATCCCGCGATCGACACCGACCGCGGTTGACGTCATGTAGGTTGCGTACATCACCAGGATGATCGCCAGCGACATGCCGAAGGTCAGCGGTGTGCCGACCAGTTCGCCGAGTCCCGCGCGAATCTGCAGGGTCCCCATGGTCAGCGAGCCGGCGAGGCCGAAGACCACTGCGAAGACGCCCAGAACGTTTGCGACCTGACCGATACGCTGGCCGGTGACGCCCGGAAACAGCGATTCGATCGGCGTCGAAATGAGCGGCTTTTTCTTCTTGCGAAAGGTGAAATAGGCGATCACCATCGCGCAGATGCCGTAGATCGACCATGCGTGCAGACCCCAGTGCAGGTTGGTGAGCGTGAACGCGACTCTCGCTGCCTCGGCGGTCCCGCCCGGCATGCCGGGCGGTTCACGGAAGTGATAGAGCGGCTCGGCCACGCCCCAGAAAATCAGGCCGGCGCCCATGCCGCCGGCGAACAGCATCGCAATCCACGATACCGTCGAAAACTCGGGCTCTTCGTCGTCGGCGCCGAGCTTCACGTGACCGTAGGGGCCAAAGGCCAGGAACCCCGCGAGGATGAGGAAGCCGGTGCTGATCAGCAGCCAGTACCAGCCGATACTGGTGAGCATGAAACTGGTAAAGCCGAGCGAAGTGCCGCTCATCCCCGCCGGATCGATCAGCCCCCACGCGCCGAAAGCGGCGACCAGAACCAGCGAGACGACGAACACGCGATTCAGGGTGATGCCGTTGAATCCGCGACGCTCGACGGGACTGGACATACGCGTTTTCCTCGTTTCGCTGTGCTGTCGGGCACGACGAACCAAACCCGCGGATGCCGCGGATCCGACTCATCCGGGTTCTCAGTAAAGTGCAGTTGCCTCGAAGCGCAGCCGCAACCTCTCTGCCGCATCCAACATTTCGAGGTGGCGACCGACGATGCGGTACCGATCCACTTCCTCCAACGCACTGCGGAAGCGTTCGGCCTGGGCCATCCCTTCGGGGCAGGCCATCCGGGTCGTGCCGAGCCCGGAGAACTCGATCGATGCGCCATCCAGCTCATAGGCACCGATCATGCGATTGCAGCCATCGGAGCCGGCCAGCCGGCCCTCCTCACGGAACACGAGATGCGGTTCACGCTGCTCCGGCGCCCGCTCCACGTGCATTGCGTCGATGAGGGTCACTCGCCAATAGGTGTTCTCCAAATCCGCGAGGCGGATTGGCTCGGGACAGCTTAGGTCCGGCCAGACGCCGATGAACCGTTCCGGCACGAGCGTCGCCACGGGTCCAGGTCCCTCCATCGGCATGCGTTGCGCGATCCGGCCCTCGAGACTCGCCCGCAACGCCTCGCCGGGCCTTTCCCTGGCCGCGACGTAGGCCTCCTCGAGGGCCCGGTTGTCGGCCTCCTGGGCCACTGGCATGTCGAGGCCGGTCAGACATTCCTGGAAGCGACCGGCGTCGGAGAAATACCGGTACATGCCCCCAAGCAGCAACTGCGGCTCGAAAGGCTCGAATTCCGGTTGTCGTGAAAGGTTGTAATTCAACGCGGAATCGATATGCCCGCCATCGCGCCCCAGCAGGCGCAGCGTATCCGGCGCCGCGAGAGCAAAGCGCAGGGGCGCCTCCCGGCCACCGTAGAGCACGAGCTGGTCCCGATCCGATGACAGCAGATGACGCCCGATGTCATCAAAGGGGCCGCCGTCACGATCCTGGTAGGTCTCCCGCAGGAAGTACGCGCCGTTTTCGAGGAGATTCAGGTGGTAATCGATGCCCGGGCAATCCGCACAGGGCAGCGTTCCCTTGAAGGTCGCCGGGAGATCTCCCAGCGAGTGCGCAGGGGCGGCCCCGACGCGGCGCAGCCGCAGGGTGACCGTGGACGGGAAGCCCCGGGTGATCACCTGGTGGACCTGGTCGGTGACGAACAGCAGCTTGTCGCCATCGTACAGGCGGGCCGCCACACTGTAGGTATGGCGCGGATCAATCTGCGCCGGGTCGTACTGGATCCGGAACGCGTAAGGCGGCTGCCCGACGTTCTCCACGATCATCTCGCCCAGGCGCTCGGCGGCCACATCCTGCCGGCTGATGTCCTGCAGGACGACCTCCAGCCGGGCATTCGGCGACACCGCGATCCGTTCGAAATAAAGCACCTTCCCGGTGACCTCGGCCATCTCGGGCTCACCCGCAGTCGTTGCGCCACTCATGAGCGCCAGCAGCACCAGCACGTACAGTAGAACCCTCATGTCTTCTACTCACCTCTGACCGGTTGCATGTTTACATTGGCCCGCGGACCCGAGGTCACCGTGCCTTCCGGCGGAAAATCGAGGGTGTCGGTCAGGTCGCGCCGCGTGTCGGGATCGAAGTCCGGGAAGGGCAACTGGCTCCCCTCGCGCAGTTCGCGCATGATCGCCTCGGTCCGTTCGGTGCGCTCCCGGTCCACCCCGCTGTCCTTTGCCAGGTAGTTCACCGTGGACGGGAACGCGAAACCGGTGCCGGATGCATCGACAATATCGATCAGGCGCAGGAACAGGTCCTCGCGGACGCCCAGGAACACGTTGTTGTCGTTGGTTCGCACGTACGCGAAGATCTCGACATCCACCGAGTGGTCGCCAAAACCGACAAAGCGCACCCGTGCCGGCTCCTCCGTCACCATCGGGTGCTGCAGCAGCAGCTTGCGGATCTCGACCAGCACCCAGCGCAACTGGTCCGGCGTGGTCTCGTAGCGCAGACCGATCGTCGTGCGCAGCAGGATGCGGTCCCGCCGTGTGAAGTTCTCGATGTACAGGTTCACGAACTCGGCGTTCGGGATCGTCACAACCGTTCGGTCGATCGAGCGCACCTTCACCGAACGCAGACCGATCGACTCGATCACGCCCAGGTGGTCCCCCAGCCGGCAGAAGTCGCCAACCTCGATCGGCTTGTCCGCGAACAGCGTGATGCCGCCGATGAAGTTCTCGAGCGTGCTGCGCGCCGCCAGCGCCACCGCCAGACCGCCGATACCGAGACCGGCGAGCACGCCCTGGTAGGGAAGCGACAGGATCTCGGCGAGAAACAGCACCGCGCCGATGATCACCGCCAGCTTGGCCAGCGATGTCGCCAGCGAGCGCAACACTTCGTCGCGGTAGCGGTAGCGCTGCGAGTGCGATTCCAGAACCCGGCTGACCTTGTCCACCATATGATAGGCGAGCCAGCCGCCGGCAAGCGCGAGCGTCACGCCGATCAGGACACGCAGCGGCATGTCGACAGCCTGCGGAAGCCCCAGGATCCTGAGCGCCACCAGGCCAATGCCGGCAACGAAGATCAGCCGCAGCGGCCAAAGAAAGCGGATCTCCGGCGCCAGCATCTGATCCTCTTCGGCCTTCTTCAGCCGCAAGAGCTTCGCAACGACCCAGGTCAGGAACCAGCTCACCGGAATGCTGATCACCAGCCACAGTGCCAGGGCGATCCACTGCCACAGCTCCATCCCGCCACCGGTCTCGCGCAGCAGTTCGCGGTGGATCGAGCGGACGTGGTTGCGGATCGTGAAAAACGGCGTGGATTCGGCACGCACCGTGTCAGCCGCGAGCGGCATGTCCTCCAGCGCCATGAACAGGTGGCGCGCGCTCGCCATCGTCTCCGCGCTGAACCGCCAGCGGGTCGAGCCGTCCTCCTGCTCGATCGGGTGGATCTCCACCGAGCCCATGGGGTGGACGAAGTGCGTGTACGGGCCGCGCCGGTTCGGATAATCGGAAATCTCCTGGCGCAGCGGCAGACCGATGCGGTAGAGAACCTCGATCAGGTACTCGCCGAGCAGCGCACCTTCCTGCTCGCGCACAGCCGTGGCAATCTGCGACAGGTCCATCGTCTTCAGGAAGAGCTCACTCTTGCCGGCCCGCGCGTTATCCCACTGTTCGATGAAGGTGCGCATGGTGTCGCGCGGCGATCGCAGCTCGTGATGCTGCCGCGAGTGCGGAACCTCGCCGCCGTGGACCTCGAGCAGCGCGTCCAGCGCCGCCCGCATCTCTTCCTCGGGCGGCACCACGAGGCGCCAGACCGGAGAGCCGGTCCCATCCGTATCCGTCATGGGCCGGAATCTGAGGGTGTAGGTGAGACCGGTACCCGACTGCGTGAGTTGGACCGGATATTCCAGTATTTCGCCAAGGTCCTGGGTCGGCCGGATTTCCCAGATGCGCATCGTGAGACGGTCGACGATCTGGAACAGCATCCGCGCGAGACCGATACGGTCATAGACCGTCAGCGGGCCTTCGACGGCGTCGTAATCGAGCAGCGGGAGAGCCACTCCCAGGCGATCGCTTCGCCCCTCGCCCGACTTATTTCCGGCCACTAGGAACCGCTCCAGTGTGCGTTCCGGACTGGAGAGTTCCGGAATCTCGAGGAGCGCGCGCGCGACCTCCGTATCCGTGCGGATACCGGTCCACCATTCTCCAGTGCCGAAGCGCCCCATGAAGCTCCGCCCATCCGGGGAGATCGAAAAGGTGAATTCGCCCGAACCGGCGGCATCCGTCCAGGTACCCGAGAACTGGTCGTTCTCGACATGGCCCTGCACGAACCCTTCGAACCCGGGATACGTTCCGACGACCCGATCACCGTCCTGTTGCAGTTTCATCACCGCTCCGCCATCCCGCCACTGCGTGTCCCAGACGCCCGTCCAGTCGCGGGGACCGGAAAGCGCTGGGGATGACAAGAGCGCGAGAAGAGCAATGGCAAACGCAGTCCCCGCGAACCAGCCCCGAAGCCGGAGCAGAACGGGGGTGTCAGAAACGGTGCACAGGGGTGTTTCGTTCATCGGGATTCAAGTACCGGTTTGTCGCAAGGGATTCTGCCCGACGAACGTCAGCCAGTGATCAACTTCGCGTGCGATCCGGTCAGCCGCCCGGCACGAGCAGCGAAAGACCGAAGCGAACACTCCATTCCGGAAGGCCGTCGAGATCGCGCAGGTTGTATTCCGGGTTGATCGACCACTTGATCGACTGACCGCCGACATTCATGACCCTGCTCAGCTGCACACCGATCGGAACATTCACGACGGTACCGCGTTCCCAGTCGTAGGTCCATTGGGCTTCGCCCGCAGCGAGCGCCCAGCCGTCGCCCATCTGGTAGGCCAGAACGGGCTGCAGGCTGCTGATGCCGATGTCGTCCGCGAACAGGTTCTGGTTGAATAACCCGTAGGTCCAGGGGCCGCTGGTTGTTACGAAGCCGACGGCCGGCCCGAGTGCGAAGGTGTCCGAATCACCATCGCGGCCCGGCAAAAGCTGGGCCACCGGTCCGGCACCCCAGCGTCCCCATGGCTTGTCGAATACCAGCAGGTTGAAGATCGTGACGTCCGACAGGCCATCCGGTGCGGGCCCGCTGTTGGTGTAGTTGACGGTCGCCCGCAGGATGTTGCTCGTGCCCCAGGCGCGGAAGGGGATGACCGTCTGAAACTGACTCGATCCGGCACTGCCATCCATCCCGTGGAAGCTCGGGATCCGGGTGTAGCGCAGATTCAACGACATCAGCGACGCGGTCGGGTCGGCCGCCTTCCTGGCCAGTTCTTCGGTGTTGTCAGCAAGAACGGCGGGCGCAGCGACCGCAAGCGCGATCGCCGAGCCCCCGACTGCAATGCGCTGTCGAAAAGAGCGTGCGATGCATTCCTTCATCGCAACTCGTCCGCATCAGCACTCACTCCTGACACTGTCACGATGCACACTGTGTCACTCAGTCCTTTGATACATGGCTCGAGGGCGTCCAGGGCAGCGTCGGATCTTCCGGCAGGCCGCGCGAGATCGGCGGGCCCATCGAATGGTCGGTGCCGTCGTCATAGGTCCCTGTGAACATGATCATCTCGCAAAAGCCGGTCGCCACGATCGGCCCGTCCGGCCCGCCTTCGCGGAGCTGGATCACCCCCTCGATGTAGGGGCCCGCGAAACCGAGGCCCTCCTGCTCCTTGAGAGTCGGCTCGTACCAGAAGGTGCCTTGCGGCGTCTCGATCCGGCCATACCAGGGGTAAACAACGCCGGACTTCTCCGAGGTCCACATTCGCTCGGGGATGAGCTTGAAGGCCGGGCCGAAGGCGTAGCTCCGCTCGAAGGTCTCGCCGTCCATGTGGAAATAGCGGTTCACGTTGTAGTTCGGGTTCCGGAAGTCCTCGCCTGCGTAGTACTGGCGGAAGGTCAGCAGGTCGCCGCTCTCCTCGAACCGGAACCACGCCCAGAAATAGCGATACTGGTAGGTGTTGCGGAAGTTACCCCACTGGTGCTCGAACCAGCCGGTGCCCTCGAAGCGGACCGTGCGGCCGGCCACTTCGAGTTCACCCGTCGTGGCCATGTCCGGCGCGGTGTAATAGTAGGTCAGACCATACATCGTCTCGGGGTTCTGACGCTGCTGCGGATCGACGCCGATGCTTTCCATGCCCCAATAGGCCATGGGCACATAGCCCGGTGCCTGGGCCTGCGACGTCATCGACAGCCGGAACGGTTCGTTCCAGTCGTCCTTCTCGGTGGTATACCCACCGAATTCCCACGTCTCGGTGGCGTGGTCGT
>SKJG01000152.1 GCA_007116035.1 Thioalkalivibrio sp. | reverse complement strand
TGGACATTCAGTGTGTCCACTGCGGCGGTGATGGTTGCCGGGTCTGCAAGCACACCGGGTGGCTGGAAGTGATGGGCTGCGGCATGGTGCACCCGAACGTATTCGCGCACGTCGGCATCGATGCGGAGCGCTACACCGGTTTCGCCTTCGGTCTCGGGGTGGAGCGCATGGCCATGCTTCGTTACGGAGTCAATGACTTGCGGCTCTTTTTTGAGAATGACGTTCGCTTTCTCGAACAGTTCGCACGGGCGGGGTAGGGGCGATGCGGATCAGTATGGAGTGGTTGCGGGAATGGCTTCCGGTGGCAGAGACGGCCGAGGCATTCGGCCATCGCCTGACGATGGCGGGTTTGGAAGTGGACGCGATCGAGGGCGCCGCACCGGTCTTCAGCGGCGTGCGGGTTGGGAGGGTTCTTTCGGTACGCCCGCATCCGGACGCCGACCGTCTCCGGGTCTGCGAGGTGGATGCGGGTCCCGGCGACAAGCTGACCATCGTCTGTGGCGCCCCGAACGTGGCCGAGGGGATGTTGGCGCCGGTGGCCTGTATCGGTGCCGTGCTGCCCGGGGATTTCAGGATCAAGCGTTCGAAGCTGCGCGGCGTGGAGTCTCAGGGGATGCTTTGCTCGGCCGTGGAGGTTGGGCTTGCGGAGTCCTCGGACGGCCTGATGGTGCTACCCGGAGACGCGCCGGTCGGGGCCGACTTCCGGGCGTGGATGGGCCTCGACGATTTCATCCTCGAGGTCGACCTGACGCCCAACCGCGCCGATTGTCTCGGCATGCTGGGCATCGCTCGCGAGGCCGGGGTGTTGTTGGACCAGCCCGTCGCCGGCCCTGTAATCGAGCCGGTTCGCGCCGGAGCGGACCACGCGGTAGCGGTTCGGGTCGCCTCTCCGGAGGCCTGTCCCCTCTATGCGACCCGGGTGATCGATGGGCTGGATCCGAACGCCAGGACCCCGCTCTGGATGCGCGAACGCCTGCGTCGCTGCGGGGTGAGGCCGCTGCATCCGGTGGTGGACGTGACCAACTACGTGATGCTCGAACTTGGTCAGCCGATGCACGCGTTTTCTGCGGAGGCCGCCGGTCCGGCCATCGACGTGCGCTTCGGGACCGCTGGCGAGCGGCTGCTGCTCCTGAACGGCAACGACATCGAGGTCGGACCCGCTGACCTTCTGATCACGGGCGCCAACGGACCGCTGGCGCTGGCCGGGATCATGGGTGGGGAGGGCAGCGCGGTGACCGCCGCCACGACCCGGATCGTACTCGAGAGCGCTCATTTCAGCCCACGGGCACTGGCGGGTCGGGCACGTGCCCATGGTCTGCACACCGACGCTTCGCACCGTTTCGAGCGCGGTGTCGATCCCACCATCCCCTTGTACGCGATGGAGCGGGCAACGGCACTGATCCTGGAGATCGCCGGTGGTGAGGCCGGTCCGGTGGTGCACCAGGGCCCGGTACCGTCCGCGCATGCTGACGACCGGGTCACCCTGCGCCGGGAGCGCATCACGAGGGTACTCGGCATGGCCTTCGCGCCCGCCGAGGTCGAGCGCATCCTGACCGGGCTGGGCTGCCGAGTCGCGGCCACCGGCGATGGCTGGGAGGTGCTGCCGCTGCGCGCTCGCTTCGACCTGACCCGTGAAGAGGATCTGATCGAGGAACTCGCGCGCATCCACGGGTACGAGCGGTTGCCGCAGACCCTGCCGCCGACCACGGTGCCGGTGACCTCGGCAGCCGAAGCGGCGCTGGGCCGGCGCAAGCGGGAGCTTGCGGACCTGGGTTTCCACGAGGTGATCAGTTTCAGCTTCATCGCACCGGACTGGGCCCAGGCCTTCTATCCGGATCTGCAGGCCCTGGCACTGGCGAACCCGATCTCCTCCGAGCTGGCCGTGATGCGCCCGGGGCTTTGGCCCGGCCTGGTCCGCACCGCGGCGCACAATCTGGCGCGGCAGCGCATGGACCTGCGGCTGTTCGAGCATGGCCTGCGGTTCGTGCCCGATGCCGCCGGTCTGCGGCAGGAATCGCGGTTGGGGGGCCTTCTGTGCGGTCGGGCAGAGCCGGAGCACTGGCAGGGTTCGCGGCGCGCCGTGGATTTTTTCGATGCGAAGGGGGTGGTCGAGACACTCTGCGCGAGTGTTCAGCAGGCCCTTCGTTTCGAGCCGGCGACGCATCCGGCGCTGCACGATGGCCAGTCCGCACGGGTGATGCTGGGCGGTCAGGGCATCGGCTGGCTTGGTGCACTGCATCCCTCGCTGTGCGCGCGCTTCGACCTGCCGGCGCTGTTCCTGTTCGAACTGGATGCCGCGGTGATCGCATCCGAGAAGGTGCCACAGTTCAGAGGTTTGTCGGCATTTCCTGCGATCCGGCGCGATCTCGCGCTGGTGATGAACGAGGACGTGGCGGCGGGCGAGATACTGGCCGCGATTGCCCAACTGGACCTTCCCCTGCTGCAGGAAACCCGGCTGTTCGACGTGTATCGGGGCAAGGGTTTGGGAGAGAATGAGAAAAGTATCGCTTTGGGCTTGATTTTAAGGGATTTTGAACGCACTCTTGATGAAAAGGATGTCAATTCCGTGACGAAGGCGGTCGTGGATCAACTTGAAGCCCTCTTTGGCGCGAAACCGAGATACTGAGCATGGCAGCTGTTACCAAGGCGGAACTGGCGACCGCATTGCATGAGGAATTGGGCCTGAACAAGCGCGAAGCGAAGGAGCTCGTCGAGCTCTTCTTCGAGGAAATGCGCATGGCCCTGGAACGGGGGGACAGCGTCAAGCTGTCGGGGTTTGGCAACTTCGTGCTGCGTGACAAGAGCGAGCGACCCGGACGCAATCCGAAGACCGGTGAGGAGATCCCGGTTTCGGCGCGCCGCGTCGTCACCTTCCGGCCGGGGCAGAAGCTGCGGGAGAGGGTGGAGGCGTATGCTGGAGGCGAGTGAGCGTCAGGAACTGCCGGCGATACCCGGCAAGCGCTATTTCACCATCGGTGAAGTAGCGGAGCTGTGTCAGGTGAAGCCACACGTGTTGCGCTACTGGGAGCAGGAGTTTCCGATGCTCTCCCCGGTCAAGCGGCGCGGCAACCGGCGTTATTACCAGCGTCACGACGTGTTGCTCATCCGGCAGATTCGGGCCCTGCTGTACGAGCAGGGGTACACGATTCACGGGGCCCGGCAGAAGCTGAGTGGCGAGGAGGCCAAGGGCGACATGTCCCAGACCCAGCAGCTGCTGCAGGACACCATTACCGAACTCGAGGGAATCCTGCGTATCCTTCGGCAGTAGTGGATGTGTGCCCATGAGCGCAGCGAATTGCACCGGTCAAATGCCGATCGTTGGCTGCGGCACGGAGAGTCCGCTCCGGTCCTTCCCCGGACAGCCCCAATCCGCTAGAATCACGTTCTTCGGGGCGTAGCGCAGCCTGGTAGCGCACCTGCATGGGGTGCAGGTGGTCGGAGGTTCAAATCCTCTCGCCCCGACCAATAGAAACAGCAAGTTAGGCCATCTTCTTGGGTGGCCTTTCTGCTTTTGGGCAACCAAGGGGCAGCACTTGAGACCGCAGCCACCAGAAAGCCGGAATCGGGAGTTGCTGCGGCGCTGGGACCCGGCGGTGGTCCTGCCGATCAGGATGCCTGGGTCGGAGCCTGCGGGCACGGGTCTAAGGTAACGCCCTCGGAACTCGCTCCAGCAGTTGAGCGCCGCAGCACGATGAGCGGGATCTCACCGGGGCAATTGAAGCGCAGCGGAATGCCGGAAGCCCCGGCGCCACGGCTGGTATACCCTTGCATGCCTGCGTAACACCAGGGTCCTGCGGCCGTGTAGCGGGGCGCACGACTATGCGTGAATACCGGACCCAGGCGCGGCAGGCATATTTGTCCGCCGTGGGTGTGACCGCAGAGGTAGAGCTGCGCGCCGTGGGCAGCAGCCTCCCGGAAGACCTCTGGGGAATGTGCGAGAAAGATCTTGAAACCCTGGGCAGGGACGCCACGAAACGCCAGCGGCAGATCGTGACACTGGTAATAGTGCGGATCGTCCACGCCCACCAGCCAGAGTTCCGACCCGCCCCGTTGAATGGCTTGGGCGTCGTTGACCAGCATGGTAATGCCGGCTTCCTCGAACTCGGGCAGCATCTCGATGCAGTCATGATTGCCCAGCACCCCGTAGACGCCGTCGCGCGTGCAAACATTGGCCAGTAGCCGCCGAAGGTCCCGCACTGCGGGCGCTGTAGGACCGTACATTTCCATGCGTACGTCCCCGCCCATCACGCACAGATCCACCGGATGCGCCTGGACCTGCCGAATCATGGCGTCCGTGAGCCCGGGCAGACCGTCCAGGTGCAGATCGGTCAGCAGGAGTACCCGATAGCCTTCGAAGGCCGGGGGCAGATCGTCGAAGTAGAAGGTGTGCTCACGGACCGTCACGCCAAGCGTGTTGTGCACGCCTTGCGCGTACCAACCCAGCGCCTTGAAAACCGAGGTCATGAAGACCCGGTAGTACACGTAGTTCTCGAAGTTGAACCAGTGTTGCCAGCGGGCCAGCGGCGAGTGGCAGGCCCGCCACTCGCGCAAACGCGTGGTCGAGCGAATCACGCGTGGGTAATCAACGTCCGCGCGAGGCGACAGGATGAAGGCCCAGAAGCGCGATCCGGCATGGGTCAAGGGAATGAAGATCGCAAGGCCCACGAGCGCCTCGATGAGCCCCAGATCCATGGCTGGGACCAGGACCAGTAACGGCAGCGCCCCCTCCAGTGCCTGATCGAGGCCGGCATTGGGGGTGCCACTGGGTTGACTCAGACGTCGTTTGGCGAAGCTGGTCGCCAGATCGCCCATCATCGCCAGCGCCCCCGCCAGCGCGCCGGCGCTCCAGCTCAGGTCGAGCAGGGGCGCTGCCACGGCCCCCGCCAGCACGCCCGCCGCGAGCCCTCGCCAGGTCTTGTGCGGCCCCAGCAGCGGCCGCCCGTCGGGCCAGCACAGTCCGCCGTCCACGGACCGACCCAGGCGATCCCCCATGAGCAACTGGGCCACGAACGGGAGAAAGTTGACCCACACCAGGAACAGCACCAGTTCGATGATCGCCATGATTTCTCGGGAGCAGGTCGGGAACGAAAGCGCACCGCGCGAGTATCGCACGCTCCGGCCCGAGCGCGCGCCTCGATGAATCCACTCCCGGGTGCGTCGAAGCTACAACTGTACTCCGTTACCGATCCCGCTCAGCTGGTGCATCGCGTCCAATGCGCAAAGCGCGATTGGATGCGCGGGCGCGGTCAGCCGTGGGTGACTGCCGAACTGGAAGCTGACCAGTTCGTGCACGCTCAAACGCGCCTGTATGGCGATGCCGATTGCGTTCAGTACCTCGGCCGTGGTCGGGCCACCCAGCACCTGCCCGCCGAGCAGCAGGCCGCTACGGCTGAACACCAGCAGGCAGGTCATCATGCGCGTGCCGGGCATGCTCGGCGGGTGGTGATCGGGTACCACGATCCGTCCGACCACCACGGTGAGGCCCTCGGTGCGGGCGGCGGCGGCGGTCATCCCCGCGCAGCCGAACGCCAGGTCCCCGACCTGGCTGGCGTAGATGGCGATGGTGCCGGCGTTGTACCGCTCGTTACGCAGCCCGAACAGGTTCATGCCAGCGGTGCGTCCCTCCGCGGCCGCGGTCGAGGCCAGCAGCGAGGGTACCGAGCGGCGCAGCAGGAAATCCTGCTTGAATGCACAGTCACCCACTGCGAAAACGTGCGGATCCTCGCGAGTACGCTGGAAAGCGTCCACCCAGATACCGCCACCACGCGCCATGGTGAGCCCCAGTTCCTCCCCCAATACGGTGTTGCGCCGGTCCCCGATCGCGACCAGAACCGCTTCCGCCGGAAGGCTCTCGCCGTTCGCGAGGCGCACCGCGCGCACCGGCCCGTTCTCGCCGTCGCCTTCCAACGCGGTCACGCCGGCGCCGGTATGTACGGCGATGCCGCTGGAACGCAGTTCCTGCTCGATGCGCACCGAGACTTCCTCGTCGAAGTTGCGCAGCAGAATGTGCGGCAGTTGCTCGATCACGCCGACGTCGACGCCGCCCTTGTGGACCTCGTCGGCGAACTCGACACCGATGAAACCACCGCCGACCACGGCCAGCCTTTTGACCTTGGGGATCAGATCCTCGAACAGGTGTTCCAGGTGGTCGTAGTCCTTGCGGATCGCAAAAACGCCCGGCCGCTCGATACCCGGGATCGGCGGCAGGTGCGGGACGGTCCCGGTCGCCAAAACCAGGCGCTGCCAGTGCACCTGGATACCGGACTCGGTCAGCGCCGTGTGCGCCTGCCGGTCGATCTGGATCACCCGGTCGCAGAGAATCTCGCCACCCAGCATGCGGAAGGGCGCATTGCTGAGCAGGTCATGTTCCACCCCCTTGAGTGTGCCGAAAATGTAGGGAATGCCGCAGGGCACCACCGGTTCCTCCTCCGGGCGGATCAGCAGGATCTTGCGCCCGGGCCATACCTGGGCCGCGGTGATCGCTGCGCTCATGCCCCCCGGGCCTCCACCCACGATCAGTGCATCGACTTCGCGCTCTTCGGAAACGGCGGGTGGCATGGTCACGGTGGGCGTCCTCTGGGCGTCCGGGGAAACGGAACCAAGGCAGAAGCAAATTCCGGACCCCTTGATCCGAAAGAGACCGCCTCGGACCGTCCGGCCTGGCGCTCGCCGTCCTGGTGCCGTGATGTGGTGCAGAACCTGCGCCGGGACGGTGCGTGCCGCACCGGATCGGACCGTGGCGTGGTGGATACCCTGTCGCCTCGTTACGGCTGTGCGCCCGCTGCTCGCGTCAGCTATTCTTTGCTCACGGGCGGCGAGCGCGAGGTGTCGGTCGTCGCCGGAGCGAAGCAGCGCGTGGGAAACCCGCGTCCTTGTACACGCTGGAGAGCGGGCGATGGCTGATCAGGTCACTGGGGCAGAAAAGGGCACGAGCATCGTCGCGGGGGCACGCGTGGCCGGCGTGACCGTGCTGCTCGTCGTTGTCGCCCTGGCGTTTGCGGGTATGGGTTTGTTCATGTTCAACATGGGCCGCGACATGAGCGCGATGACCAAGGCCGTCAGTCAGATGGGTGTCGATGTCTCCAGCATGGCCGTGGACATGGACGTGATGGTGGGTGACATGGACCTGATGGCCGACAGCATGGTCGAGGGCCAGGCGGGGATCTCCGGGGAACTCGCCCGCGTCCGCGCGGGCACGGAGTGGATGGGCGCCGACATGAGTCGGATGAACGCAGATATCGACAGCATCACTTCGAGTGTCCGGAGCATGTCCGGGAACGTCGACGGAATGGACGCTTCGGTATCGCGGATGACGCACGCCACCGGAGCCATGTCCGACTCCATGGGTCGCATCTCGGTGGACATGAACCGGATGACGCGGCCGGAGAGCCTGATGCCGATGACGCCGTTCCGCTGATCTGAGCCGCTCGTGACCGACCGAGGCCGCGTCGCGTTTCCGGCCATCGGGCTGGTCCGCGAGCAGAACCCACGGACCCCGACGCAGGCCGATGCCGATCAGCGGCAGGGCTGCTGCCAGAGGGTTCGCTCTTCGGGCGTCGCCGGGTCCAGGCGCACCAGGGTCAGGTCCCGGCCCCAGACGCAGCCGCTGTCCAGCGACAGCCAGTCGGTGCCGCGCCGGTATCCGAGCGCGGACCAGTGCCCGAACACGATCGGTTGGCCGCCCATGCGCCGTTTGCGCACCTCGAACCACGGGCTCAACCGGGAGGACACAGACCCGGGTGGTCCACTTTCCTCCAGGTCCAGTCCGCCGTCCTTGCGAAGGAAACGCATGCGGGTGAGGGCATTCACGGTGTAGCGCAGGCGGTCCACGCCCTTCAGGGCATCGTCCCATCGGTCGGGACTGTTGCCATACATCCGCGCGAGGAACTCGTTGCGCCGTTGCGGATCCTGCAGCACTTGCTCGACCGCCCGGGCCTCGGTGGACGCCCGCTCGAGATCCCACTGTGGGGGAATCCCGGCGTGGACCAGGGTCCAGCCGAGCGTTGCGTCGTGATGCACCAGCGGTCGCGCCGCCAGCCACTCGAGGAGCGCTTCGGCGTCCGGACGCCGCAGGACCTCCTCGAGGGTGTCCTTCGGGCGGGGTTGGCGGAGCCCCGCCGCGGTGGCCAGCAGATGCAGGTCGTGATTGCCGAGCACGGTGACTGCAGAAGACCCGAGGTCGTGGACAAAGCGTAGGCAGTTGCCGGAATCCGGTCCACGGTTCACCAGATCGCCAACCAGCCACAGCCTGTCGCGGGCGGGGTCGAAGCGCGCGTGTTCCAGCAGCCGCTCGAGGGGCGCGAGACAGCCCTGAAGGTCACCTACCGCGTAGACGGCCATCGTGGTTCAGCAGTCGGCGCCGGCGCGGCGTGCCGGGGCGGACCTGGCGCTGGCGTCGTGAGGCTGCCCCGGAATTTTGGGTCCGGGGATCAGGCGGTGCGCCGCTTGTGTATGGCCCATCGGCATCAGTGCAGGGAGTGCGGCACGGAGAGGGTAAAGGGGGGTATCGGCGCCTGGAAGGTAAACCCCGAGTCATCGCGCATCTCGTAGCTGCCCTCCATGGTTCCGACCGGGGTCTCGATGACGGTGCCGCTGGTGTATTCGAACTCCTCGCCAGGAGGGATGCGCGGTTGCTTGCCAACGACCCCCTCGCCGCGGACCTCCTGGGTCTGGTCGCGGGCATCGCGAATGATCCAGTGCCGGTTCAGCAGTTGTACCGATGCGTCTCCTGTATTGCGGATCGTGATGTGATAGGCGAAGACGAAACGAGAGGCCTCCGGATCCGACTGCTCTTCGATGTAGGCAGTGGCAACTTCGATCTCGATGCGGTGTTCCGTAGGGCTCATGCGTTTTCTCCGACAGGTTCCACGGCCCGATGCACGGCGACGGCCGCGCCCAGCAGGCCGGGTTCAGAATGGACAATCAGGTGCAGGGGCAGTTCTTCCAGAAGCTTCTGCATCGGCGCCTTGTTGCGGAAGGAGCGGAGGAATCCCGGGGTCTGGAAATGCTGCAGCCAGCGGGGAGCGATGCCGCCGGCGATGAAGACACCGCCGCGCGGGAGGGCCGACAGGGCGAGATCGCCCAACTGACCGCCGTATATGCTGACAAACCGCTCGGCGACCTGCAAGGCACCGGCATGTCCCTGTTCCGCCAGTTCCCCGATGGCGGCGGCCGGATCAGCGTCCCGCAAAGCCTGTGCCAGTCCGGTATCGGAGGACTGTTGCTGCAGGTATGCCGCAATGCGTGCAATGCCTGGACCGCTCAGCAGGTGCTCGCGGCTGCAGCGCCCCTCCTGGCCGCGGACCCACTCGGCGAGGGCAGCCTGCCAGTCATCGGCGGGAGCGAAATCGGCGTGACCCCCCTCACCGGCGAAAAGTCGGCTGCGCGGCGGTGGACCGACGGCGCAGGTTCCGAGTCCGGTA
The DNA here is from genome assembly GCA_007116035.1 of Thioalkalivibrio sp. Taxonomy (GTDB): domain Bacteria; phylum Pseudomonadota; class Gammaproteobacteria; order Ectothiorhodospirales; family Ectothiorhodospiraceae; genus Thioalkalivibrio. Next base: position 25,377 of record SKJG01000152.1, on the reverse strand, counting down.
CCGGCACCCACGACCAGGCGCAGGCCCGCCGGCTCTTTGGCACCGCACTGCAGGGTGACGGTGTCCTCCGGCCCCAACGCGTCCAGGCTGGCGCCAATGGCGGCGAAATCGTTGATCAGCACGGTGGGCGCGCCGAGTTCGCGGCCCAGCTCCTCCTCGTCCATGACCGGCCAGTCCAGGTTCGTGGCCTTCGCGCGCACGGATCCGTCGACCGATTTCACCGGCCCGGCGAGCGCCAGCCCAATGCCGTCGAGCGGACGGCCCTCCGGCTTCTCGGTCTGCAGCCAATGTCGGATCAGGTCCCCGGCACTGGGAAATTCGCCGCTCGGGAGACGGGTCTTGTGTTCGAAATGCCAGCCCTCGGGACCCGGATGGGCGAGGGCGAGCAGCGTCTTGGTGCCGCCGATATCGGCTACGAGGAAGTTCATGGCTGCTCCAAGGTGGTGTCAACCGGTCCAAAAGCATCTCCTGCGGTCCGCAGTGGGTCCGGCGAAGGGTCCGGTTTCGCAACCGCGGGATTCGCAGCGGGTTGCGCTGCATCGGCCAGCGCCAGGAAGTCGTGGATGGCGAGTTGGTCGGGCCGGCGCCCGCCGTCGATCCCCGCGGCTTCGATTGCTGCCGGGTCGAGAATGCCGGTCAGCGCTCGGCGCACCGTCTTGCGCCGGTTGGAGAAGGCCTGGTTCACGACCTTGCGAAAGCTGCCCTCGAGGTGGGGTGGGACCAGGGGCTCCGCCAGGGGTTCGATGCGCACCACGGCGGAGTCGACCTTTGGCGCCGGGCGGAAGGCGCCGGGTCCCACGGTGAACAGTTGCCGGGCCTGTGCCCGGGCACCGAGCATCACGGTCAGTCGCCCGTAGCGCTTGCTCCCGGGCTCGGCCACCATGCGTTCCACCACCTCCTTCTGCAGCAGGAAGTGCATGTCGCGGATCGCGGTCGCTTGTCCGAGCAGGTGGAACAGCAGGGGCGTGGAGATGTTGTAGGGCAGGTTGCCCACGATGCGCAGTCCGCCGGCGGCCGGGGCACGCGCGGCGAAATCGAAGCTCAGGGCGTCCGCGTTGTGAATGGTCAGCCGTTCGGGCGGCGCCATCTGGCGCAGTCCGGCGATGAGATCGCGGTCGATTTCCACGACTTCCAGGTGTCCGAGATGCTGCAGCAATGGGACGGTCAGCGCCCCCAGCCCCGGGCCGATCTCGATCATCGGGTCGTCGGCACGCGGCGCAATGGCGGCGACGATGCGGCCCAGGACGGCGGGATCGTGCAGGAAGTTCTGGCCGAAGCGCTTGCGCGGCCGGATCGGATGACTCACGTCCCGGTCCATGCTGGAATGGCGGATCCTGTCGGGGCGGAAACGGCCGGGCGCCTGAGCGTCGCGAGTTCGGCCGCCAGCCGCTCTGCCGCCAGGAAGCTTCCCGGTTCGGCCCTGCCAGTGCCGGCCAGATCCAGCGCGGTGCCGTGGTCCACGGAGGTGCGGATGAACGGCAGGCCGAGCGTGACATTCACGGCCTGGCCGAAGCCGGCGTGCTTCAGCACTGGAAGCCCCTGGTCGTGGTACATGGCGAGCACGGCGTCGGCACCGGACAGCACCCGGGGTGTGAAGGCCGTATCCGCGGGGAGGGGGCCGCGCAGATCCAGCCCACGCTTGCACAGGGCCGCGAGCGTGGGGGCGATGATGCTGTCGTCCTCGTGTCCGAGCACACCCCCCTCTCCGGCATGCGGGTTTAGCCCGCAGACGACGATGCGCGGCCTGGCGATGCCGAAGTCCCGGCGCAGGTCTTGATCCAGGATGGTAATGACCTCGGTCAGGAGTTCCTGGGTAATCGCGTCAGCCACGGCGCGCAGGGGGAGATGGGTGGTGGCGAGCGCCACGCGCAGGCTGCCCGCGGTCAGCATCATCACCGGCCGCACGCCGCCGGCTCGTTCGCCCAGCCACTCCGTGTGTCCGGTGAAGGAGTGGCCCGCCTGGTTGATCACGCCCTTGTGCACCGGGCCCGTGACCATCGCGTCGAACAGGCCGCCGATGCAGCCGGCGGCGGCTGTTTCGAGAAGCGCGAGCACGTGGCCGGCGTTGACGGGGTCGAGACGCCCTGCCTGTACCGGGGCGGCCACGGGTACCGGTATCACCGGGAGTTCCCCGGCCTCCGTCGGCCGGCGCGGCGTGTCGGGCGAGAATTCCGTAAGGCGCACCACAAGGCCCAGTTTCCGGGCGCGCTGTTCCAGAACGTCAGGGTCAGCGATCGCCACGCGCTGCGCTCCGCTGGGATGCGCGGCGAGCTGCAGCAGGAGGTCCGGACCGATTCCGGCGGGTTCTCCCGCCGTCAGCGCAAGACGTGCAACATGCGGGCTCATTGTCGGAAAACCCGGGCCGCCGCTCAGGCGCCCAGGCCCTCGATGCGGTACTCGACGAAGGCCTCGTCGCGCAGGCGCCGCAGCCACAACTCGGTCTCTTCCTCGCGCTTGCGATTCTGCAGGATCTCCTGCGCCCGCGCCCGGAGGAGTTCCCGCGAGGCGTCCACCTCGCGCCGTTCGAGGACCTCGATGATGTGCCAGCCGAACGGACTCTGAATCGGCGGACTGAGTTCACCCACGGCGAGACTCCGCATCGCCTCATCGAAGGCGGGCACCGTCTCCCCAGGGCTGAGCCAACCGAGTTCGCCGCCGCGGGCGGCCGAGCCGGCATCGTCCGAGTGGGCGCGGGCGAGGTCGCCGAAGGGGGCACCCTGGCGGATGCGGCTGTGCAGGCTGCGGGCCTGGACCAGGGCCTCCTCTTCGGTCCGGATACGGTCGGGGCTAATCAGGATGTGCCGGGCGCGCGTCTGGCTCACCTTCTGTTCCGCGCCAGCCTCGCGGTCAATCAGCTTGACGATGTGGAAGCCGCTCGGGGAACGCAGGACCTGGCTGATCTCACCCGGGCGCATCAGGATCACGTTGCGCGCGAACAGGGTCGGCAGGTCAGCCGCCCCGCGCCAGCCCATGTCGCCGCCGTCCAGGGCGTCGGGCGCATCCGAATGGTTGATGGCAAGACTTGAGAAATCCTCGCCGGAACGTGCTCTTGCGCGCAATTCCTCAGCTTTTTTCTGAGCAGTGGCGATGGTGCCCGAGTCGGCCCCCTGCGGCAGCGCGATCAGGATGTGCGACAGCTGATATCGAACATCCCGGTCGATGGCGCCGCTCTCCGCCGCGATCAGGTCGTCGATCTCCTGCTCACTCACCCGCAGGCGATTGTCCACCTGGCGCCGCCGGAGCTGTGCAATGGTGAGTTCGTCCCGGATCTGCTGGCGGAAGGCGGCGAAATCCACGCCCTCCGCGGCCAGCGCGTTGCGCAGTTGCAGCAGGGTGAGGTTGTTCTCCGCGGCGATGTTTTCCATGGTGCGGTTCAGCGTGATCTCGTCGATGTTGATCCCGACCCGCTCCGCTTCCTGGAGCTGCACCCGTTCCACCACCATGCGTTCCATGACCTGCCGCACCAGTACGTCGCGGTTCGGCATCTGCGCATCCCGCTGCGCCAGTTGCTGCTCCGTAAGGTCGATGCGTGAGACGAGTTCGCGTTGCGTGATCACGTCCTCGCCGACCACGGCGATGATGCGGTCCATGAAACGGTCGCGCTCCTGGGCATGGACGGTGGTACCCGCGGCAAGGAACAGGGTCAGGAACAGTGTGCCAAGCGCGCTAGTAGCGGTCATCGTGTGTGCCATAACCGGAAATTCCCTCGCGTAACAGGTTATCGAGCCCGGTGTCGAGGCGGGTGAGCCCGTCGAGCGTCAATTGAAAGTAGATGGAGTTATTGTACTCGCCGTCGAAATCGGTGAGGTGACGGCGCAGCGCGACCTGGAGACCGTAACAACACGTACGATACTCAAGGCCCGCCAGGAGTTCGAGATTCCGGTTGTCGAGGAGGCTGTAATTCCAGCGGCCAACGGCCTGCAGACGGTCGCTCAGCGGCCAGAAGCCGGAGATGTCGGTCTGTTCGATCTCATCTTCGCGGAGGCGGTAGCCCAGATTCAGCAGGGCCCGTTTCTGCGGATTGTAGGAGAAACCCACTGCCGCCAGGGGCGCGCGGCTGCGATCGGTATCGAAGATGATCGAGGCGCGTCCCCGCCAGTTGCTCGAGAAGCGGGCCTGGGCCTCGGCGGCCAGGTCGGAGCGATTCTCCTTGCGCGGAGGATCGGTCGGCCGCAGACGGACACGGCGATCGTCCAGATAGGTGATCTGCCCTGCGGAGACGCTGAGCCGCTCGGTTCCGGTATCCGGGTCGATCACGCGGCTGGTTACGGCAGTCGTCACCTGGTGAGTGTCGCCCACCCGGTCCGCCCCGACGAACCGCTGCGTGGTGAAGAGGCTATCGAAGCTGAACTCGCGCTCGCCGGTGTCGAAGCGGGGAATGTCATCCTGGTCGCGGAACGGGACGTAGCCATAGAACAGGCGCGGCTCCAGCGTCTGCATGGCCCCGTCATCGAGGATGCGCTCGAACACCAGACCCGTATCGACGCTGGCTCTGGGCAGGGTGCGGCTGAGACTGCGTCCGGTTTCTGGAAGCGCATCATCCAGTTCATAGCTCGTGTGACGCAGGCTGACGCGCGGCTCGATGAAGTACCCGCCAACGTCCTGCCGAAAACCGACTTCCGGCTCAACATCGAAGCGGGTGCCAGTGACCGATGCCCGACGATCGAACCGGACCAGTTCCGAACGCAGTGTCCAGAACAGGCCGGAATCCAGGCCCTGGCCCGCCTGGAGCAGTACCTGGGGCAGTCGCCTGTAGGGCTCGTTACGCGGAGACAGCGTTGGGTCGAGCGACTGGAAATCCTGCACCCGGCCGGTCAGGCGCCAGTTGGGCTGGCTGTAGATGAGGTCCGCGCGGCGTTCGGCGACCGGTGTGCTGGACGTGAACACGTCCGTGCCGAAGTCCTTGAAATAACTCTGGTCCGACACGTCGGTCGCGTCGACGCGCAGGTCCAGGCCGGGTCGGATCGAGGCCCGGTGCTGCCAGCGAACCATATGACGATCTTCGTCGTCGGCCAGCCGGTCATTCGGCAGGTACGAGAGGTCGAGGGTACCGCCCATTCGGGGGCGGAGGTAGCGCCACTCGGACTCCAGCATCAACCCACGGCGGGACAGGATGCGCGGGGCCAACGTCGCGTCGTAGTTCGGCGCGATGTTCCAGTACCAGGGAACCGAGAGGTCGAGGCCCCGTTTCGAGCTGTACCCGGCAGAGGGGGTCAGCAGCCCCGACTGCCGGCGGTCGTCGATGGGGAAGTTGATGTAGGGGGTGTACAGGATCGGTACGTTCTTGAAGCGTAGGGTCACGTCGTAACCGTGTCCGCGCCCGCTCTCCTGGTCCAGCCGGATCCTGCCGGCGGTGAGCCACCAGCTGTCGTCGCCCTCGGGACAGGTCGTGAAGCTGCCGGCGGCCAGACGGATGCGCCCGGGACCCTCCTGCGCGGCCTCATCGGCGCTTCCGCGCGCCCGGCGGGATCGCAGCCAGTAGTCGATGTCGGAGAACTCCCCCACGTCGTCATCGAGCTGGTAGCGGCCTTCGCCGGCCTCGACCAGCAGATCGCCGTCGAAGACGCGCGAACGCCCGCGCGTTTCCACGGTCCGGGCCGGGACGAACAGATCGACGAAATCCGCGTCCAGCCGACGCCCGTCGGCGAACAGGCGGACGTCGCCGCGGGCATGGACCTGCTCGGAACGGATCGCCTCGACATAATCCGCCTCGATCTCGATGACATCCGGCGGCAGGCTGCGCACTTCCGGCCAGAAGGATTCCGGGGGCAGGGGACACGACGACAGGTATTCACCCCGTGCAGGCAGAGCCGCCAGTGCCAGAAAGAGCACGGCCAGGGCAGGGGCAAAGCATCGCAGGGACATGACCTTCATCGTCGGTGGAGGCTGGATCCAGTTGGGGGCATCGGATCGTTCCTGAGGGTGCCGTGTGTGGGTCCCGGGTCGGGGCCGCCTGGGTGTCGGACGCGTGACTCTCGGCGGCCCGTTGTGTCCGTGGCCGGAACGGTTCGGCGGCCCCGCCAGAAGCTTGCGCGGGTCATGTCTGCCCGCCGACTTATACCCGCTGAGATCAAACCAGGCAAGGGCAATTCCTCTCGGCAGCAACGCCGCTATAATGGCGCATCCAAACAGCCGTGAGGGCCTCGAACATGGATCTCAGCAAGATTGTCGCCGGTCAGGATTTGCCCAACGATATCAACGTCGTCATCGAAATTCCGGCCTTGGGGCAACCGGTCAAGTACGAGATCGACAAGGACAGCGGGGCCTTGATGGTCGATCGGTTCATGACCGTCGCCATGTTCTACCCCTGCAACTACGGGTTCGTTCCGCACACGCTGGCGGAGGATGGCGATCCGCTGGATGTGCTGGTGATCACGCCCGTGCCGCTCGTCCCTGGGGCGATCGTGCGCTCGCGGCCCATCGGGGTATTGAACATGTCCGACGAGGCGGGTCCCGACGCCAAGATTCTCGCGGTGCCGGTGACGAAGCTCGATCCGCAATACGAGCGGATCAACGAGCCCGGCGACGTGCAGAAGGAGCTCCTGGATCAGATCACCCATTTCTTTGGCCACTACAAGGAGATGGAGAAGAACAAATGGGTGAAGCTGGAAGGCTGGTCGGACGCCGAGACCGCCAAGGCCGAAATCATCGCGAGCTACAAGCGCTACCAGAAGAGCAAGGTCTGACTCCTCTTCTGCGGGGTGTGGCGGTCCATGCTCCGATACTCCGGGCCGTGGGCCTTCCCCTTCATCGTTTTGCCCGTCGGCAGGGCCTTCGACTTTTGACGCATGTTGATTGACCGGCAGGACTCCTATAACGAAGAAGGGCGGGACCAGAGCCGGTTTTCCGTCCGGGTTCTGGTTTCGATCCTGTTCCTGCTGCTGCTGGTGCTGTTGCTGGCTGGGCGGATGTTCACCTTGCAGGTCGGAGCCCACGAGCATTTCACAACACTGTCCGAGAACAACCGGCTGCGGATCGAGCCGATCCCGCCCACCCGGGGCCTGATCTACGATCGCAACGGGATTCTCTTGGCGGAGAATCGCCCGGCCTATCAGCTCGAGGTGACGGTCGAGCAGGCGGGTGATCTCGAGCTCCTTCTCGAGCGCCTTTCCGGGTTTGTCGAGCTCTCTCCCGCAGAGATGGACCGGTTTCGCGCATCCGTCCGCCAGCGCCGTCCCTTTCAGCCAGTACTGTTGAAGTCGGGCCTCGATGACGAGACGGTGGCCCGGATCGCAGTGGCGCGGCACGAGCTGCCTGGGGTGGAGATCGAGGCAAGGCCCGTGCGTCATTACCCCCAGGGCGCCGATTTCGCCCACGTGGTCGGATACGTGGGGCGCATCAACGAGCAGGACCTGCGACGGCTCGATATGCGCAACTACGCGGGTACCTCGCACACCGGCAAGACCGGCGTGGAGCGCCATTACGAGGATGTCCTGCACGGGACCACGGGCCACAAGCAGGTCGAGGTGAACGCGCAGGGGCGTGTGATTCGGGAGTTGTCCGTGGTCCCGCCGGTTCCGGGACAGGATCTGTTCCTGAGCATCGACGTCGGCCTGCAGCGCGCCGCGCGCGATGCCCTCGCGCCGCACGACGGGGCCGTGGTGGCGATCGACCCGGCCACCGGCGAGGTGCTGGCGCTGGTCAGCAAGCCGGGGTTCGACCCCAATCCCTTCGTCAACGGCATTTCACACAGGGATTTTTCAGCCCTCCAGTCGGATCCCCACAAGCCCCTGTTCAATCGGGCACTGAGCGGTCAGTATCCGCCCGGTTCCACCCTGAAGCCCATCGTCGCCCTTGCGGGGCTCGAGGAAAATGTGACCACGGCGGAACGCCGGATGTTCGCGACCGGCTATTACCAGTTGCCGGGGCATGAGCGGCGCTATCGCGACTGGAGGCGGGGTGGCCACGGCTGGGTCGACATGAATCGGGCCATTGCGGTGTCCTCGGATGTCTATTTCTATGATCTTGGGCACAAGCTTGGCATTGACCGGATGGCGCCCATGCTCGGTGCCTTCGGCGTCGGGAGCCGGGTCGGCATCGACGCTACCGGCGAACGTCCAGGCATCCTGCCCAGCCGGGAATGGAAGCGGTCGGTGCAGAACCTGCAATGGTTTCCCGGCGAAACGCTGATCACCGCCATTGGCCAGGGTTATATGCTGACCACGCCGCTGCAGCTCGCGGACGTGACCAGTACTCTGGCCAACCGTGGCCAGCGGGTGCAGACACGACTGGTGCGTGCGATCCGAGACGGCGCCGACGGGGAACCGCTGGCCGAGCCGCTGCGATACCTGGACCCGGTGATCGCGAGCGATGCCCACTGGGACGTGATCCATCAGGCGCTGATCGACGCCGTGCATGCCCGGCACGGGACAGCCTGGGGCAGTGTCGGCAGCACTTCGCACACCTATCGGATCGCCGGCAAGACCGGGACGGCCCAGGTTTTCAGTCTGGCTCCGGACCAGGAATACGACGAGTCCAAACTGGACCGCAGACTGTGGGATCACGCCCTCTTCATCGGCTACGCGCCTGCCGAAGCGCCGGAAATCGCGGTTGCCGTGCTCGCCGAGCACGGGGGTAGTGGTGGCCGCGTGGCGGCGCCGATCGCCCGCAGGGTGATCGACGCTTATCTGACTTCGCTGGGACTGCTGGCCGCGGCGGAGGAGGAGCCGTGATCAGCGTCACCGGGCGCGAGCTCACGCCTTCGCAGTGGATCCTGCGCAGCCTCCGCCTCGACGGCACATTGCTCGTGCTGATCGGCATCCTTCTGGCCATCGGCCTGGTGGTGTTGTTCAGCGCCACGGGGGAAAGTATCGCGGCGCTGCAGCGGCAGTCGGGCCGCATCGCAGTCGGGCTCTTCGCCTTGCTGCTGTTTGCCCAGGTTCCGGTGTCGACGCTGCGGGCCTGGGCGCCTTGGCTGTTTCTGCTGGGTCTCGGCATGCTGATCGCGGTGATGCAGGTGGGCGATATCGGGAAGGGTGCGCGCCGCTGGCTGGACCTCGGACTGATCCGCTTTCAGCCATCGGAGATCATGAAGCTCGCAATGCCGCTGATGGTGGCCTGGTACCTGTCTCTGCGCAACGCACCGCCGCGGTTGCTCGACCTGCTCGTGATCAGCGTGTTGATCGTCGTGCCGGTGCTGCTGGTCATGCGACAGCCCGACCTGGGTACGGCACTGCTGATCGGCGCGGCGGGCTTGCTCGTGGTCTTTCTCGCCGGGCTGAGCTGGCGCTGGTTCCTGGGCCTGGGCCTCGCCATCGCTGCGGCGGTTCCCCTATTGTGGTCGCAGATGCACGACTACCAGCGTCAGCGCGTCCTGACGCTGTTCAACCCGGAGTCCGATCCCCTGGGCGCCGGTTATCATATCATCCAGTCGAAGATCGCCATCGGATCGGGCGGTCTGTATGGCAAGGGTTGGCTGAACGGGACCCAGTCGCAATTGCAGTTTCTGCCCGAGCGTTCCACGGACTTCGTTTTTGCCGTCTATGCGGAAGAATTCGGCTTCGTCGGCATCGCGGTGCTGCTGGCACTGTACTTCCTGATCGTCGCGCGCGGCCTGTGGATCGCTGCGCTGGCGCAGGACCGCTTCTCGCGCCTGGTCGCCGGGAGCATCAGCCTGACCTTCGCCGTGTACATGGTGGTCAATATCGGGATGGTGAGCGGGATGCTGCCGGTGGTCGGGGTGCCCCTGCCCCTGGTCAGCTACGGAGGCACTTCGCTGGTGACGCTCATGGTGGGCTTCGGTATCCTGATGGGCATTCATTCTCAACAACGACTGGTGAATCGATGACTGGCACCCCCCCGCGTATCGCCACGGGCCGCGTTCTTCTGCATGCATGCGCCCATGGCCTGCTGATCGTGCTACTTGGGGCATGCTCCCTGCCGGGGGTGGCCGTCTCGCAATCCGAGTTTCGTGCCGGGGACCCACCATATCTCGAGCGTCCCGAGGTGCAGGACTTCATCGACGAGCGCGTCGCCGAGGGGATGGACCGTGCCCTGCTGGAGGAACTGTTCGAGGACGTCGAACCCCAGCAGCGCATCCTCGACCTGATCTCACGTCCCGCCGAGGCGCGGCCCTGGAAGGACTACCGGCCGATCTTCGTGAATGACCTGCGCATCGAGCGAGGCCTGGTGTTCATGGACGAGGAGGCCTTCTGGCTCGAGCGCGCCGAGGAGGCCTTTGGCGTCGAACAGGAGCTGATTGCGGCGATCATCGGCGTGGAAACCAACTATGGTCGCAACCTGGGCAGCTTCCGGGTCGTCGATGCCCTGGTCACGCTGGGCTTCGACTATCCGCCGCGGCAGGATTTTTTCCGCAGCGAGCTGGGACACTTCCTGCAACTGGTGCAGGAAGAGGCGCTGGATCTGCGCGAGACCCGGGGATCCTATGCCGGTGCGATGGGTCGGGGTCAGTTCATCTCCTCCAGCTACCGGGCATACGCGGTCGATTTCGATGACGATGGCCGTCGTGACCTGATCAACTCCTGGGCCGATGCGATCGGAAGCGTTGCAAACTACTTTCGCCAACACCATTGGCAGACGGGCGAGCCGGTCGTCGCGGGTGCCCGGGCCGACGGCGACGCGTACGAGGCCCTGCTCGGCGGCGGCTACCAGGCCCGCTTCTCGCTGGCCGAACTGGCGGAGCACGGCGTGTTCCCGACCGAGGTCGTGCCGGCGGACGGCCGGTTCTCCCTGATCCGTCTGGAGGGCAGCGACGGTCCCGAGTTCTATCTTGGCTACCCCAACTTCTATGTGATCACCCGCTACAACCGCAGTCCCCTGTACGCGATGGCAGTCCACCAGTTGACGGAGGCGCTGCGGCAGTGAACCGTGGCTCAGGCGAAATCCGGTCCACGCCGGTCGGTGGACTTCCGGGGGGTCGGTCGTGAGAGGCGCCCGGCATCGCTTTGTCTGGAGCAGCGAGCGCATCGCGGCTGCACTGGGGGTGGCCGGGTTCCTGCTGGCCTCCCTGCTCGTGGTGCTCGTGGGCTGTGGCAGCAGTCCGGACAGGTCGAGGCAGGTGGATGGGCACCCCTCGTCTATCCCGCCCGACCTGGCATCGATTCCCGATGCTGTGCCGCGATTCGAGCCACCCAGCCGCTACGGGAACCCGCCGGAATACGAAGTCTTCGGACAGCGCTACCGGACGCTGGTGTCCAGTGACGGTTTTGAACAGCGTGGCCTCGCATCCTGGTACGGCACCAAGTTCCATGGTCGTCGCACGTCAAGCGGTGAGCCCTACGACATGTTCGCGATGACCGCGGCGCATCGGCAGTTGCCCCTGCCAAGCTATGTCGAAGTCACGAACCTGGACAACGGCAAGCGCGTCGTCGTGCGTGTGAACGACCGTGGTCCGTTCGTCGGTGGACGCGTGATCGATCTCTCCTACGCGGCAGCGCACCGGATCGGTATGGTGGATGAGGGCGTTGCCCCGGTGCATATCCGCGTGGTCGGCCCGACCGAGGAGGAGGCTCGACCCCTGCGGGTTGCCGGAACCGGAGCCGTCGACAGTCCGTTACCGGAACAGCGGGACAGCGCCGGGATCGAGCCGCGCTTCGTTCAGGTGGGTGCCTTTGCCGACCGCAGTGCGGCGGAACGGGTCCAGCACGATCTACACAGCCTCGGGTTTGCCAAGGTGCGGGTCACCACCCTGTCCTCCACCTCCGGGAGCCCGCTGCACCGGGTACGGATCGGCCCCCTGGAAGACCCCTCGGTGGTACGTGACGTCGAGGAGAGACTGCAGCAGGCAGCACTGGAGGACTACCGGATCGTGATTGACTAGCCGCTCCCACTCCTGTTCCACCAACGGATCCCTGCGCGGGATTCGAACTCTGTTACCCCTTTCTCACCGCCCCATGTTCAGGTTGACCAATCGATGAAGAAGCCCTTCGCATTCCTGCTCGTCTCTCTTGCATTTGCCCTGTTTCTGCCATCGCTGCCGGCGCTGGCCCAGACGCCGACGCTGCCGACCCTGCCGACCCCCGGCGCGACTGGGATCGCCTCCCTCGGTGTGGTCCCGCAGCCGCCCTCGGACATCACGGCGAAGAGCTACATCCTGATCGACTTCGATTCCGGTCTGCCCATTGCCGCCCTGGATCCGGACATGGAGCGGGAGCCGGCGAGCCTCACCAAGCTGATGACGGCCTACGTGGTCTTCGGCGAGATCAAGTCGGGGAAACTCAACCTCGACGATAAGGTCACGATCAGCGAGCGTGCCTGGCGCACCGGCATGCAGGGGGCCTCGCGGATGTTCATCGAGGTGGGCGAGCAGGTGCGGGTCGAGGATCTGCTGCGCGGCATGATCGTGCAGTCGGGCAACGATGCATCGACCGCCCTCGCCGAACTCGTGGCGGGCTCCGAAGGGGCCTTCGTGGATCTGATGAACGCGCAGGCCCGGGTCCTGGGGATGAGTCGGTCGTACTTCACCAACCCGCACGGCTTGCCCAGCGATGAGGCGCAGTACACCACCCCCGCGGACATGGCCCGGCTTGCCCGCGCACTGATTCGGGATTTTCCCGACGCCTATAAATATTACAGTGAGAAGTCTTTTAAATACAATAATATAGAGCAGTCCAACCGGAACCTTCTGCTCTGGCGCGACGAGAGCTTCGACGGCCTGAAGACGGGCTGGACCTCGGCCGCGGGGTATAACCTCGTGTCGTCGGCGAAGCGCAATGAGCGACGCCTGATCGCCGTCGTCATGGGGATCGACGCGCCAAACCATCAGCGTGGGGGCATCATCCGCGCCAACGAATCCCAGGCCCTGATCAACTGGGGCATCCGTTTCTTCGAGTCACGCAAGCTGTTCGAGGCTGGCGCCGTGCTGAGCGAACCGCGCGTCTACAAGGGCGGGAACACCACGGTCGCCGCAGGGCTGTCCGAACCCTTCTGGGTCGTGCTGCCCCAGGGTCAGGGTGACCATCTGGAGGCCAGCATGGAGCTCCACGGACCCCACATGGCGCCGCTTGCGGCCGGTGACGCGTTGGGTGAGGTCATTGTGACCCTGCGCGGGGAGGTGCTGGCGCGGCAGCCGTTGGTGGCGCTGGAGGAAGTCGACTCCGGCGGCGTGTTCCGCTGGCTCTGGGACAGTGCGGCGCTGGCAATCCGTTCCGCCTGGCCGTTCTGACCGGCTGTGATCGCGTACCTGAACGGCGAGTACCTGCCGCCCGAGCAGGCCTGCATCTCGCCGCTGGATCGGGGTTTCCTGTTCGGGGACGGTGTCTACGAGGTCATCCCGAGTTATGGCGGTAAGCTGTTCCTGCTCGATGCGCACCTCGAGCGGTTGGGGCGGTCGCTCGCCGCCATCCGCCTTCCCGATCCGATCCCCGGTGGTGGCTGGTCGGTGATGCTGGAACGCCTCTTGCGGGAAAACCCGGGCGGCGACCGGTCGGTTTACCTGCAGGTCACCCGGGGCGTGGCCCCGCGTGATCACGCCTTTCCAGGGCATGCGACGGCGACCGTGTTCGCCATGGTGAGTCCGATTGCGCCGCAGGGGCCCACCGTGGCCGGGGCCGGAGTCAGCGCAATCACCGCCCCGGATCAACGCTGGGGCCGTTGCGACATCAAGTCGGTGGCCCTGCTCGCAAACGTCCTGGCCCGGCAGCAGGCCGCCGATCATGCCGCGGTCGAGGCGATCCTGTTGCGGGACGGTCTGCTCACCGAGGGGGCCGCGAGCAATGTCTTTGTGGTCACGAACGACGTGGTGTACACCACGCCGCTGGGTCCTGCGATCCTGCCGGGCATCACCCGTGACTTCCTGCTGGGGGTGCTGCGCGCCAGGGGGTGGGACTGCCGGGAGGAGCCGGTGCCCGAGGGCGCACTGCGCGCGGCGGACGAGATCTGGTTGACCAGCTCGACCAAGGAGGTGCTTCCCGTCACGCGGCTCGATGGACAGCCTTTCGGTGACGGTCAACCGGGTCCCGTCTGGCGTGAGGCCCTGGACCAGTATCGGCAGGCGCGCGACCGGGCGATGCGCGTTCCGGGGAACGAGGTCGCGCATGACTGAGGAACGCGAGACGCTGCTTCAGTTTCCGTGCCGGTTCCCGATCAAGGTCATGGGCGAGGCACATGCCGAATTCTTCGCGGATGTCGAGGCCTGCATCGCGCGGCACCTGCCCGAGCGCGATGCGGTCGACATCGTCCACCGCGCGTCCCGGGGCGGGAAGTACGTGGGCGTGACCATCACCCTGACGGCGACCAGTCAGGAGCAGGTCGACACGCTCTATCGGGCGCTGGGACAATGCGCCCGGGTGCGCATGGTGCTCTAGTGTCCGACCACACGCCGTCTGAGTCGGAAACGGCGTCCGGGATTCTTCGCAGCTATCGCCTGGGACTGCAGCCCTATGTGCCGGTCTGGCGGGCGATGCAGCTGCATCTGCGAGAACGCGGTGCGGAAGGCGTGGACGCCCTGTGGCGCGTACAGCATCCGCCGGTCTTCACCCTCGGCCGCAATGCGCGCCCACAACACCTCCTGGCGCCAGCCGCGATCCCGGTGATCCGTGTCGATCGTGGCGGACAGGTCACCTTTCACGGCCCGGGGCAGGTGGTTCTGTACGTTCTGCTCGACCTGCGCCGTCACCGCCTGGGCGTCCGGGGGCTGGTGGAATTGCTGCAGGGAGCGGTCATCGACACCCTGGCCGGTTTTGGCATCCTGGCGGAGGCTCGCGCCGACGCACCGGGCGTTTACGTCGATGGCGCCAAGATCGCTGCGCTGGGGCTGCGCGTACGCAATGGCTGCAGCATGCATGGGCTGGCGCTGAACGTGCGTCCACGGCTTGCGGAATTCGCGCGCATGGACGCCTGTGGCTATCCCGGGCTAGCCAGTACCTCCCTGTTCGCACTGGGCGTCGGGAGCGATCCGGACCAGGTCGCGGCGCTGCTGGAAGAGCGTCTTGCGGGCCGTCTGGGCTGTGTTCTCGAACCCGTGCACACCCTGCCCGAGCCACTGGTCAGGATGCTGGCTCGGGTCAGCGAACGCTGATCCGATACGCCGCGATCAGGCCACGATCTCGCGTGCCTGCTGGTCGGCGTGGTAGGACGACCGGACCATCGGGCCGCTGGCGACCTGGCGAAAGCCCATTTCGCGTGCCCGGTGGGCCAGTTCGTCGAATTCTTCCGGGTCCAGGTAACGCTCCACCGGCAGGTGGTGGCGGCTGGGTTGCAGATATTGGCCCAGGGTGAGCATCTCGCAGCCATGCGCGCGCAGGTCCTGCAGGACTTCGAGCAGTTCGCCCCGGCTCTCGCCGATCCCCAGCATCAGTCCGGACTTGGTCGGGACGCCCGGGTGCTGCGCGCGGAAGGCTTCGAGGAGGTCCAGCGACCACTCGTAATCGGAACCCGGTCGCGCCTTGCGATACAGGCGCGGCACGGTCTCCAGGTTGTGGTTGAAGACGTCCGGCGGTGCTGCGTGCATGATCTCCAGGGCGGTCTTCATGCGGCCCCGGAAGTCCGGAACCAGGATCTCGATACGCGTCTGCGGGTTCATTCCGCGCACGGCCTGGATGCAGGCGACGAAATGCGCCGCGCCCCCGTCGCGCAGATCATCGCGGTCCACCGAGGTGATGACCACGTAGGCCAGATCCATGGCCTGGATCGTCTCGGCCAGGTGCCGGGGTTCATCGGGGTCCAGGGGGTTCGGGCGCCCGTGCGCGACGTCACAGAACGGGCAGCGGCGGGTACAGATATCGCCCATGATCATGAACGTCGCCGTGCCGTGAGCGAAGCATTCGCCGAGATTCGGGCAGCTGGCCTCCTCGCAGACGGTATGCAGGCGCTGTTCACGCAGGATGCGCTTGATCCGCTGCACGCCCGGGGCTGCCTGGCTCTGCGCCCGAATCCAGCGCGGTTTGCGCAGCGGCTGCTCCGTCGGCGTGATCTTCACCGGGATCCGCGCGACCTTGTCGGCGGCCCGAAGCTTTTCGCCCGGTTGCGGACGTTTGCGGGTCTCCATGCAGTGCTCCCTGTCGTGTTGCGCCTGACCGTTGCCGGTTCGGCCTTGGCCCTCACTATGCCATCGGGCCCGCGGGCATGCACGACGCCCGGCTCACGGTCGGGTTTCCCCGGCTTGCGTCGCTCGCAAGCCGGGGCTTCGTGAGTCATGGCGCGGCGCGAAGGCGGAAGGTCACCGAGCCCGTGGCATCGACGAGGCCATGGTTGCGCAGCCAGGCATCCGCGTCTTCGCTATCGTCGAGGAACCAGGCCCGGGTGGAACCCAGGCGAAAGCTGTAGCCCCAGGCGTCCATGTCCGTCATCAGGGCATCGCGGCCGACGCCGGGCAGGTGGTCGGCCAGCAGAATCTGCAACCGGCAGACCGCCGCTTCCTCCAGGTCATCGCCGCCGGCATCGGTGTGCACGCCACTACGGCCGGACGGGTTCATGCAGATCAGGTGGCAGGCCTCGTGCAGGGCCGAATGGACCGGCGTGTCCGGGCGCACATGCAGGTGCAGGCCAACGATACCCGCTTCCGAGTCGCCCCAGTAGCTGCCCGGGAGTTCGGCTTCTGCCGGGTGCACCCGCAGAGCGATGCCAAAACGGGCGAGCAGCGCGCGCAGCGCCGGAAGTCGCTCCGGTACACAGCGGTGCAGGCTGTGGTCGCGCACGGGGACGGCCTCCGCCTGCGGGCCCTGCCGGTCGCTAACCGCCGCAGTCAGGATCCCGCGTACTCCTCCGGCGTCATCGCCCGGATGGACAAGGCATGTACGGCGCCGCTGGCGATCTCTTCACGAACGGTCGCATAGACCGTCTGGTGCTTCTTCACCGCGTTCATGTCGGCAAACATCGGGCTGACGACCAGGGCCTCGAATTTGCCCTCGCCGCCGGTGACCTCGACCTTCTCGGCTTCGGGCAGGCGGGAACGAATCAATTCGGCGACTTCACTGGATTGCATGGTCTTCTCCCTTTCAGAGTTTGCGCGAAAGCGCGCATCATAGCCAAATCGCGTACGGCCCACAGCCAGACCTACGGGAGGTCGGGACAAGGGGTGTTCTGCGGGCAGAGGGGAACTCCGTGCGGGGCCCACGACCAAAATGGGATACATTCGTCCATAGGGAGACAGGCAATGATCTTCAGGCAACTGTTCGAGACCGAATCATCGACATACACCTACCTGCTGAGCTGCCAGGATACCGGCACGACGGCGCTGATCGACCCGGTGATCGAGACTGTCGAACGGGATCTCGAGGTGTTGCAGCAACTTGGCTTGCGGCTGGATTACGCGATCGAGACGCACATCCACGCCGACCACATCACCGGTGGGCGCATGCTTCGCGAGCGGACCGGCTGCAAACTGGCCGGGCCGGCGCTGGACGGCCTCCCATGCCGGGACCTGGGTCTTCGCGAAGGGGAGCCGATGCGCATCGGGAATCTGGTGCTGAATCCGCTGTTCACGCCCGGGCACACCGATACGCATCATGCCTTTCTGCTCGATCTCGCGGGTCTGCCGATGCTGTTTTCCGGGGATGCCCTGCTGATCGAGGCGTGTGGCCGTACCGATTTCCAGTCGGGCGACGCCCAGACGCTCTATCACTCCATCCACGACAAGTTCTTCGTACTGCCCGACGAGACACTGGTTTACCCGGCCCACGACTATTCCGAGCGGCAGATCACCACGATCGGCCAGGAAAAGATGCGCAATCCCCGCCTGGGGAAGGGCCGGACGCTCGAAGAGTTCGTGCAGATCATGAACGACATGGACCTGCCGTATCCGAAGAAAATCGACTGGGCCCTGCCTGGTAACGAGGCCTGCGGCGCCTGTCCGGACAATCTGCCACCCGAGAAGGAGCGCCTGTGCGAGCTTGACCGCCAGGGCTGAGGTCCCGCCCGTGGGCGGCGCGGCGGATGGGCGGCCTCCCGGCCGGTTGATCTTGCCCGCCCGCCGCGCCAGGTTTCGGGTGTTGGCGTCCCTGGCCATCGCCCTCGCGCTGTCGACGGGTCATGCCGCCGACGGCGGCAGGGGATTCCAGCTCGATCTCGATATCGACAGCGCGGTACACGAAGCCTTTGCTGCCGAGAATCTGCGCGCCCGTGTGTCGTGGGTACAGCGCCAGCCCAGTTTCGAGCTGCGCGCCGACGGCCTCCGCCTCCCGGAGCCCGTGGGCAGGATCAGGGATCTGCATCTGTCCTGCCCACGGGTGGACCTGACCACCGAGAGACTGGCCTGTGCGCAGGCGCGTCTCAGCGCAAGAGCGCCGGATTGGCACCTCGATGCCGCGACGCTGGCCTTCGAATGGGACCGTAGCGCCGAGAGAGTCCATTTCTCTTTGCCGTGGCCGGGTCTGTTCCAGGGCCGGGGGCAGGTCGCGGGCGCCATCGAGGCGGCGGGAGTGCGCGTTGACCTCGACCTTGCGGGGATCGATCTGCATGCGCTGATCCGTTCCGGCCTGATGCCCGTTGAGCTTCCGGTGACGGTCGAGTCCGGCCTGGCTGCAGTTTCGGGGCAGATCGACACCCGAACGCGGGTGCCGGCCGTCCATGGGAATCTGGCCCTGTCCGGCCTGACCTTTACCGACGATGCCGGACTGCACGCCGGTGAGGCTGTCGTAGCCGAGGGCAGCCTCAGGCACGGGGCCGATGGCTCTGAGATTCAGCTCCGGTTTACCCATGGGGCCGTATTCTTCGATCCATGGTTTCTGGACTTTGCCGAGGTGGGACCGGTGGACGCGAGTGTGTCGGGATTGCGGTTCGGGCCACCGGAGTGGGAAGCCGGAGACCTGCGTGCCGCCTCAGCGCGACTGACGCTGGGTGACCACGCGGAAGTGCGGGGTGAGGGCCTGCGATATGCCGGCGGCCGCCTGGAACAGGGAGAGATCGCCTGGGAAGGCCACCGTCTGGACGTCGTTGGTGAGTGGCTGGCGCAGCCTCTGCTCGCGGGCACGGTGCTCGGACGGACCCGTTTCCAGGGAGAGGCCCGGGGAACGTTGAGCGTTAGCGAGGGACAGCCCCGTGCCGCGCAGGCCAACTGGCAGGCATTCGGCATGAAGGACGATGGCGGGCGGTTCGCACTGGAGGGTTCGGTCGGGCAACTGGACTGGCGGGACGATCAGGCGGGCACCGATTCGCGGATCTCCGCCGCTGCCGGCGAGATTTACGGTCTGCCCGTGGGGGCCTTCGATGCGCGACTCCGGCTTGAGCCCCGGGGGTTCGTCCTGCTCGAGCCGCTCTTCATCCCGGTGCTCGACGGGGGGCCCGGCGTCGATACCCTGCGTGTGACCGTAGGGCCCGACGGTCCGGAGGTGGAGTTCGAGGGTGGGCTGCGCGCAATGAGCCTGGAGTTGCTGACAGAGGCGCTTGGCTGGCCGCGCTTCGCCGGCAAGCTGGCTGGGATCATCCCGCGGGTGTTCTATGACATCGACGGGTTGCGGGTGGACGGACGTCTGCTGGTGCAGGTCTTCGACGGCGAAGCGGTATTCAGCGGCCTGCGCATCCGCGATCTCTTCGGGGTCGCGCCGGTTCTGGAGGTCTCGGCCGATATCCGCCGGCTGGAACTCGAACTCTTGACCCGTGCCTTCGATTTCGGGCGTGTCGAAGGTCGGCTGTCGGGGAGGGTCGACGACCTGATGCTGGTGGACTGGCAACTTCAGCGCATGCGGCTCATGCTGAATACACCGCTCGATGATCCCGGGCGCCGGCGGATCAGCCAGCGTGCAGTGGAAAACCTGACCGCCATCGGCGGCGGGATTCAGGGTGCGCTGTCGATGGTCTTTCTGCGTTTGTTTGAGGACTTTTCTTACCGTCAGCTGGGTTTCAGCTGCGCGCTCGATGGCGAGGTCTGCGTGGTCGAGGGCGTGGCCGACCTCCCGGACGGGTCGTTCGTCCTGGTGCAGGGCGGGGGCCTGCCCCGGATCGAAGTGATCGGCCATAACCGGCGGGTGGATTGGCCGGAGCTGGTCCGCCGCCTGAATGCCATTCGAGAAGGCCCACCGCCTGTTGTACAGTAATGAACGAAGCGAAGATGTCGCCTTTTTTCCCGCCCCCGAACCGTGGAGTAGCGCCATGAAGACCGTGCAGCGTTTGTCGGCGATCGCCCTGGTCGCACTCGTGACCAGTGCCTGTGTCACGATCCACATCTACTTTCCGGCGGCGGCGGCCGAGGAGGCGGCGCGAACCATCGTTCGCGATGTGCTGGAGATCAACGGGCCACCCGCGGGTGAGCCGGAGGCGACCACCGAGCCCACCAGCCGATTCATCGCGCCGGGAGCCGGCCTGAGTCTCCTCGCCTGGACGATGGACCGTCTGGTGCCGGCAGCCGCTGCCCAGGCCCCGGATCTGCGCGTCGAGACGCCGACCACGAACCGTCTGCGCGCGTCGATGCGCGCACGGAATGCGCAACTGGCGCCGCATTTCCGCAGTGGCGCGATCGGCTTTGGAAACGACGGGCTCGTGGCGATTCGCGATCTCTCCGAGGTGCCGCTGCGGGATCGTTCGGAGGTCCAGCGTCTGGTTCGCGAGGAGAACGCCGACCGTAGCGCGCTGTACAGGGAAATCGCGCGTGCCAACGATCGGCCGGACTGGGAGCAGAATATCCGCGAGACCTTCGCACGGGTGTGGGTGGATGAAGCGCCCTCCGGCTACTGGTACCAGGACGGCGGCGGCAACTGGCGTCAGAAGTGAACACGCCCGCAGCCGACGTCGGTCGCCTCGAGCGCTGGTGGGGGCGGGCGGACGAACTGCTCAACCGAGCTGATCTGGCCGTATTGCCTCGTTGGCAAGCGCTGTTCGTGGGCATCTTCCGCGGTCTTGCCGGCATCGTTCGCGAGGCCACCGAAGGCCAGTTGACGCTCCGCGCGATGAGCCTGGTCTATACCACCCTTCTCTCCGTGGTTCCGCTCCTCGCATTGTCGTTCTCCGTGCTCAAGGCCTTCGGTGCCCACAACGCGGTCGAGCCCCTGATGCTGGGGCTGCTGGAGCCGCTGGGCGAGCAGGGGGTGGAGATCACCCAGAACGTCTTGACCTTCGTCGACAATATGCGCGTCGGCGTGCTCGGTTTCGTGGGACTGCTCTTCCTCGTCTACACGGTGGTCTCCCTGGTGCAGAAGATCGAACTCGCGTTCAACGGCATCTGGCACATCGAGGGTACCCGCAGTCTCGGGCAGCGCTTCAGCAATTACCTGTCGGTGATCATGATCGGGCCGTTGCTGGTCGTATCGGCGCTGGGCGTCACAGCCACGGTGATGTCTTCTGCGCTGATGCAGCGGGTCACTTCGGTCGAACCCCTCGGTACCCTGTTCGAAGCGGCTGCCACGCTGCTTCCCTATGGACTGATCGTCGCCGCGTTCACTTTCATTTACATGTTCGTGCCCAATACGCGCGTGCGGTTTTTGCCCGCATTGATCGGCGCGGTGGTCGCCGGGATCCTCTGGCAGGCGGTCGGGTGGGGGTTCGCCACGGTGGTGGCCGGTTCCGCTCGCTACGATGCGATCTACTCCGGCTTTGCGATCATGATCCTGCTACTGATCTGGATCTACCTGGCCTGGCTCATCCTGCTGGTGGGTTCGAACATCGCCTTCTATATCCAGTATCCGGAGTACATCCGCGTGCGTGGTGCCGGGATGAAGGTCTCCGGCGCCATGCGCGAACGCCTGGGTCTGCACTTGATGGCGATCGTGGGCCAACGCTTCCTCGCAGGGGAAAAGGCTCCGACCCTCGACGAGGTGGCGCACGAATTACAGGTCCCCAGTCGCTCCCTTAGCGGCGCGGCCGAGGCCTTGAAGAAAGCGGGGTTGCTGGTGGTGGCCGGGGAGGACGACCCGCGCTACCTGCCGGGCCGGGACCTGGCGGAGATCGAGGTCAACGAGGTCCTCACAGCCCTTCGCCGCGAAGAGGGCGATAGCCGCTATCAGCGCCTGGCCGGTCACTCCGCGGTGGAAAGCCTGGTCTCGCGGGTCGAGGATTCGCGTTCCAAGGCGCTCGATTCGCTCAGCCTGCGCGACCTGCTGACCAAGGACGACGCCACCGTAGGTCGGGTTAGCGCAGCGTAACCCGACAAACCGAGCCGGCGGGTTACGCAGCGCTAACCCGGCCTACTTTCGGGACTGGAAGAGGAAATAGACGCCGGCGGCGATGAAGATGGCCGCGATTACCAGCGCGCCGACGCCGCCGAGGCTCTGGCCTTCGCTGACGGTGAGGCGGCTCAGGAAGATCTCGCCGGTGTAGAGCGCATACGTGCCGATACCGATCAGCACCAGGCCGACAATCACCAGACCTCCGTCGATGCGCCGACGCCTCATGTCCCGAATTCCCGCCGTTGCCCTTGGCTGGGCTTAGTGTTCACGCTGGGTGTCGCCACGACGTTCCCTGCGCTGTTCCGCATCCTGCCACTGATGCATGTCTTCGGCCTCCCGCTCACTGCCCCGCAGGCGCCGGTCGCCCCACCGGCCCTCGTCGTCCCACTGGTGCCGGTCATAACGTGGAAAGTCACGGCTGTCGTCCCGCGGCCGTCGTGTATCGCGAGCGCCCGGGCGGTCATCGCCCTGACCACGCCATCTTTCCGCTTCTCGACGCGGGTCGTGCTGCCAGACGGGTTCGCGATCGCCCCGGTAGTCGGGGACACCCGGCGGTCCCCATGGCGAGGGGCGTTGTTCGGCGCGCGGGTCTCTGGGGCCGCCATGGGGTGGCGGAGCCGGCATCTGCCCCTGCTGGCCGCGCCAACCGTATGCGGGTGCCTGCGGTGGCGGGCCGGGCCTGTGTTCCTCCTGGCCCCGCCAACCGTAGGCGGGCGCGTGTGATGGGGGACCCGGCATCTGCGCTTCCTGGCCCCGCCAGACATGCCCGGGTGCATGCGGCGGGGGCTGTGCGGAGACCTCGGCCACCAGGAACAGGCCCAGCAGCAGTGCGGGCCCGGCCGCGACGATCAGGCGACGGAATCGCGCGCGTGGTGTGCTCGTCATGGGTGTCCTCTCTGTGATGTATCTGCCCTCTCATCATACGCGTGACACGTAAACGACGACGGAAGCGCCTTTCGATGTGTGGCCGGCGTCAGTCGCGATAAAGGTAGTCGCGGGTGACGGGCACCGCGTCGTGCTGCTTCGCCAGCTGCACGTGAAAGACGACCTGGTCCCAGTGCCGGAAGGTGCCTTCACAGGAGGCGAGGTAGAACTCCCACATCCGGCAGAAGCGTTCGTCGAAACGTTCGGCCACCTCCGCTCGAACGGACTGGAACCGGCGGAGCCACTCGGCGAGCGTTTCGGCATAGTGCAGGCGCCAGACCTCGAGATCGGTGACCATCAGGGGGGTGGGCTCGATCGCCGTTGACAGTTCCGACAGGGCAGGGGTGTATCCCCCGGGAAAGATGTAGCGGCGCAGCCAGGCATTGGTGGTGCCCGGGGCGCTGGTGCGGCCGATGGTGTGGAGCAGTGCGACCCCGTCTTCCTTGAGCAGGTCGTTGAGTTGATCGAAGAATGCGCGGTAGTAGGGTTGGCCCACGTGCTCGAACATGCCGACGCTGACGATGCGGTCGTACTGCCCCCGATGTTCGCGATAATCGCGGAAGTGAAAGGCCACGCGGCCTTCGAGTCCGCGCCGGGCGCATTCCTCGCGGGCGACGCGCAGCTGCTCGCGCGACAATGTGAGCCCATCGACCGACACGCCGTGCTCGCGGGCGAGATGCATGGCGAGCCCCCCCCAGCCGCTCCCGACATCGAGCACACGCATGCCCGGCTCTAGGAGCAGCTTGCGCGCGATCATCCGGCACTTCGCCTGCTGGGCCTCTTCCAGGGTCATGTCGTGGCGCTCGAAGTACGCGCAGGAGTAGAACATGCCGCGGTCCAGGAAACGGCGGAACAGCCACTCGTCGAGGTCGTAGTGGTGGGAAACGTTCCGGTAGGCGCGGCGGATCCGATTACTCTGTTGCAGGGCCTTTTGCAGGAAGCTCAGGGGCTTGCGGGAGCGGTTGGCAAAGAATCCCGCGAAGTTGCCCATCGTGACGTTGAGCAGGGCAGGCAAGCCTTCTTCGCCATAGTCCCACCCCCCCTCCATGTAGGTCTGGCCGAACTCGAAGCCCGGGTCGTAGGCGATGCGTCGCAGGGTCGCGGGATCCGTGAACCGGATGGTCGCCTCCGGCTGCCCCGAACCGAACCGACGTTCGGATCCATCCGGCAACTGCATGGCCAGCGTGCCATGACGAACGTTTTCTTCCAGAAGTTCGAAGAGCGTCATCTCATCGTCCGTGAGTCAGTGGGTGGAAACCGTAAATTATTCGCAGCTTCGTACTTTAGCGCAAAGCGGCTGGCGTCCGTCGCCGCTCGATATTCCGCCGCAGTTGTCCTCGCGCCGCGGCCACCGGCATCTGCCGTGCCCGCGGGTCGGGTGTCAGCCTGTCTCGAGCAATCCATGCCGCTGCAGAAGCCGCAGCAGCTGCGCGAGCCTGGCCTGGATCGCCGCACGCATGCGTTCCGGCTTTTTGTTCCCCAGCAACCGGTTCAGCGCCGGGTCCCGAACCGCGGCAGTGAGCATCGCTTCCACGACGCTGACCTGATCGCGTCGCCCGTCGAGGAGCGCCAGCATCCGCGCGGAGACCGGATCCAGTTGCAGCGCCTGGTGCCGCTGCGTCGGTATGAGGTTCTCTCCCGCTTCGGCCAGGAGGCGGCCGATTCGCAGTGCCTGCGGGCGGTCCGTTGTCTTTGTGCTGGGTTGGACGTCGTTTACGCGGCGGGCGCCGGGCTCGCAGAGCGTGAACTGCAGCGCGCCAGAGATAAAGAGATTGAAGAGTTCCTGCATCAGTGGGCCGGTGGCGGCAGCGGGCGAACCCGCTTTCCCCGCGATCCGTTCAACGGCTGCAGGTAGCAGGTCCGCCAGGTTCCGGGCACGGGGGAAGCTCTTTTTCAACTCGTCGAGAACGGCGCGAAGCAGGGGGCTGTCGGCCTGGAAGCTTTGGCCCGCGGAACTGCGCAGGATCCCGTCCGCGTCCGGTGCCAGGTCGGTGTACAGCGGCAGTGACAGCAGGCCGTCGAGGTCGATCTCGCGAGTCAGGGGATCCGTGGCTCGGCAGAGCAGCGACTGGCGGAAGGGCCGCAGGCGCAGGAAGTCCGCGTACTGCTCTTCGTCGACCAGTTCGTCGAAGCGCTCCAGGCTGGACTCCGCCGCGGCGCCGAGCGTCGAGGGAAACAGGGTGTGCAACTGCGTATCCGCGAGGTACTGCAGGCCGTGATCGCTGGCCCGCGCCACGAAGTCGCTGAACAGCAGGGGGTCGTTCGTCTCTTCGAGATACTCGTGATACAGGTAGCTGTCGCGCGCGCCCCGGAGGCGATGCAATTCGCCGCGCAGCCAGTCGTGGCCAGGCGGTTCCGATTCCAGAGGGGTGGCCAGGAACTCGATCATCTCGCGGGCCGCCGCAAGCCGGTGCCTGGGACGAGTGTGGCTGCGCGCATGGTGCAGCAGCATGTCGCG
>SKJG01000098.1 GCA_007116035.1 Thioalkalivibrio sp. | reverse complement strand
TCGGCCTCGTCGAGCCCGCAGTGGGTGATGACCGCGTCCGGCTGCTTCCGGCTGTAGATCGCGACACCGCTGTAGCCCGGTCTTTCCGCGTCCACGTAGGCGCAGTGATAACCGTCGGGGTGGAAAATCGGGTCCGCCAGTTGCTCGATGCGGGCCTTGGTCTCCTGCAGGCAGACGACGTCGGCACCGACCTCCGGCAACCAGTCGAAGAAGCCCTTGCGGGCGGCGGCTCGGATGCCGTTGGCGTTGAGGCTGAGGATGCGCATGGGCGCGAACGATACCCCTGCCGACGCGCCTGGGGAAGAGCGGGCGCAGCGGCTGGCCGCACCCCATGGCGGCATGCGCTGTGCCACAATGGCGGTTTTTCGGGGTGTTTCGCATGTCCGCCAAGGAATTCCTTGCCTACTGCCTCGAGCGCGAGGTGTTGCGCTTCGGGGAGCTCACGCTGAAGTCGGGCCGTGTGAGCCCGTATTTCTTCAACGCCGGGCTGTTCAGCCGCGGCTCGGATCTCTCGCGGCTGGGCCGCTACTACGCCGAGGCGGTCGTCGCCAGCGGATTGGAGTTCGACCTGATCTTCGGTCCCGCCTACAAGGGCATACCGCTCGCGGCGGCGGTGGCGATAGCGCTGCATCTGGACCACGGGCGCGATCTGCCCTGGGCGTTCAACCGCAAGGAGGCCAAGGACCATGGTGAGGGCGGCAACATCGTCGGCGCGCCGCTGCAGGGTCGGGTGCTGATCGTGGACGACGTGATCACCGCCGGCACGGCCATCCGCGAGTCGGTCGAGATCATCCGTGCAGCCGGCGCCGAGCCGGTGGCCGTGGCGATCGCCCTGGATCGCGAGGAACGCGGCCGCGGCGATCGCTCGGCCATCCAGGAGGTCGAGAGCGATTTCGGCCTGGAAGTTATCCGCGTCGCACGCCTGACCGACCTGATCGCGATGCTCGAGGCGGAAGGGCGGGACCCGGCGCACCTTGCGGCGCTAAGGGCCTACCGGGACGAGTACGGCGTCTGAGCGGCACAGCGCCCCGGTGCCCCGGGAATGCCCGGGGACAGATTTATAAATCTGTCCCCGTCCCGAAAACGTCTACTCCCCGTGGCCGCGTTCGGCCCGCCAGGCGCGCATCTGCTCGATCTCCTCTTCCTGGGCCGCGATGACCTCTTCAGCCAGCGCGCGGATTTCCGGGTCCTCGCCGTATTCCAGGACCACGCGCGCCATCTCGATCGCACCGACGTGGTGCGGGATCATGCCTTTCACGAAGTCGACGTCGGCGTCCCCGGTGAAGGCGATGTTCATCTCCGCGTGCATGCGTCGGTCACTTCAAGAAACGCATGGTGTTCGCTTTTGCGCGCTTTGCACGCAGTCCCGGCCTCCTACGGCGCGTTGCCGTGGCGCGACTTCTTGCAAAGCGCGCACGGGTCCTATAGCGTCTGGCGAAGGCATTACGAAGCTGGGGGTGTCGGCGGGTTGCCGGCTGAGAGAGTCCCCTTGAACCTGATCCGGCTCGCACCGGCGGAGGGAAGCTTGCAGCAGCCCGCGCTTGCTGCCCCGTTTCCTCTGTCCGCCCAGACCCCGAGGAAACACCATGAGCGCCATTCCTGACGATTTCATCCGCAGCACGGCCCGCGTGTCCGAGGCCGTGACCCGACCGTTTCCGAACTCGCGGAAGATCTTCGTCGAGGGCAGTCGGCCCGACGTCCGGGTGCCGATGCGCGAGGTGTCCCAGGATCCGACCCAGGCCTCGATGGGCGCCGAGGAGAACCCGCCGATTACGGTCTACGACACCTCCGGGCCGTACACCGACCCGCAGGCGCGGATCGACCTGCTGCAGGGCTTGGCCGACCTGCGCGGCACCTGGATCGACCAGCGCGGTGACACCGAGTGGCTGGACGGTCCGACGTCGGCGTTCGGTCGCGCCCGCGCAGAAGACCCGGCGCTGGCCAGCCTACGCTTCGCGCACATCCGCGCGCCGCGCCGCGCCCGGCCCGGCGCCAACGTCAGCCAGATGCATTACGCGCGCCGCGGCATCGTGACCCCGGAGATGGAATTCGTCGCGATCCGCGAGAACAACCGCCTGCAGGAGATGCGCGCCGACCCCCGCTACGCGAAGCTGCTGCGCCAGCACGCCGGCGAGCCGTTCGGCGCCCGCATCCCCGACACGATCACCCCCGAGTTCGTGCGCGACGAAGTCGCGGCGGGCCGCGCGATCATCCCCGCGAACATCAATCACCCGGAACTCGAGCCGATGATCATCGGGCGCAACTTCCGGGTGAAGATCAACACCAACATCGGCAATTCGGCGGTCACCTCCAGTATCGAGGAGGAGGTCGAGAAGCTGGTCTGGTCGTGCCGCTGGGGCGGCGACACGCTGATGGACCTGTCGACGGGGAAGAACATCCACGAGACCCGCGAGTGGATCCTGCGCAACAGCCCGGTGCCCATCGGCACGGTGCCGATCTACCAGGCGCTGGAAAAGGTCGACGGCAAGGCCGAGGAACTCACCTGGGAACTGTTCCGCGACACCCTGATCGAGCAGGCCGAGCAGGGCGTGGACTATTTCACCATCCACGCCGGTGTGCGCCTGCAGTACGTGCCGCTCACCGCCGACCGGGTCACCGGCATCGTTTCGCGCGGCGGGTCGATCATGGCCAAGTGGTGCCTGGCGCATCACCGCGAGAACTTCCTGTACACCCGGTTCGCCGAGATCTGCGAGATCATGAAGGCCTACGACGTCTCTTTCTCGCTCGGCGACGGCCTGCGGCCAGGTTGTCTCGCCGACGCCAATGACGCCGCCCAGTTCGGCGAGCTGGAGACGCTGGGTAAACTGACCAAGATCGCCTGGGAGCACGACGTGCAGGTGATGATCGAGGGCCCGGGCCACATCCCGCTGCATAGGGTGAAGGAGAACGTCGACAAGGAACTCGTCGACTGCTTCGAGGCCCCGTTCTACACGCTTGGCCCGCTGGTCACCGACATCGCGCCCGCTTACGACCACATCACCTCGGGCATCGGCGCCGCCAACATCGGCTGGTATGGCACCGCGATGCTCTGCTACGTGACCCCGAAGGAGCACCTGGGCCTGCCGAACAAGGACGACGTGCGCGAGGGGATCATCACCTACCGCATTGCCGCCCACGCGGCCGACCTCGCCAAGGGCTTCCCCGGCGCGCAGGTGCGCGACAACGCGCTGTCGAAGGCGCGTTTCGAGTTCCGCTGGCAGGACCAGTTCAACCTGTCGCTGGACCCGGAGCGCGCGCGCGAGTACCACGACGCGACCCTGCCCAAGGACGCGCACAAGGTCGCGCACTTCTGCTCCATGTGCGGTCCGAACTTCTGCTCGATGAAGATCACCCAGGACGTGCGCGACTACGCTGCGAAAAAGGGGCTGTCCGAGCAGGAGGCGCTGGAAAAAGGCATGCAGGAGAAAGCCGCCGAGTTCGTGACCGAGGGCGCCCGCATCTACCGCGAGGTGTAACCCCGGCGCGCAGCGCCTTTGGAGTGCGGCGGCTTGCCGCCGCTATGGGGAATCCGTGGCGGTTCCGGCGCCAAAAAACGGGACCGAGCTCCCGCGCTCCGCGTCAGCCGTCGCTGCCCAGCCAGAAGCCCACGGAACGGTCCAGGAAGTCTTTCCAGGTCATGTAGTGCGAGCCGTCGCAGGAGAAGGTCAGGCTGATCATGCCGTTGAAGATGTTGAGCGACGACGAGCGAAGGTAGACCGTTTCGTCGGCGAAGCGCAGGTGCTTCAGGTTCTCGAGGATTCGGGGGATTGCCTCGGCGGGCATCAATGCGTTCGCCGGATAAGGCATGCTGGGGAAAGCGAGGCAGGTGTCCGGATCGCTGAGTGCCTCGTGGGTCAGGATGCGATAACGGTAGGGATCTTCCAGCGTCCAGACCGTGGCCCGGCTGCTCGAGAAATGCAGCACGCACTGGAACACCCCGCGCTCGGTGAAGAGCTCCTCGAGGACCGACAGGACGCTGTCCATGTCGCGGTCCATCAGGCTCTCCGTGCGCGTCTGCAGGAAGACGGTGCCGCGAATCGACGGGTCCCCCTTGATCTGGCGCCATTCCGTGGACTCTTCGTACAGGCTCCCGGTGGTCGGCAGGTTGCGCAGGTCGAAATCCGCTCCCAGGAAACCCAGGACCGTACCGTCGGCGTCGCGGATCAACTGCAGGGCCGTGAGCGACGGCCGCCGGCCCAGCAGGCTGATATAGGCCTCGGAAAGCAGGAACCCATCGGCCGGCACGACCTGCTTCAGATACGGGCGCTGTGAGCGGTCGCGCCCGAAGTGCTCCGGCAGCAGGCCCGCATGGGAGACATTGTCGCTAATCTGGATGCCGCCGGTGTTCAGGGCGTACACGAAGGTGCACTGCGGTAGCTCGCGAATTGATTCCTGGAGGACCCTCGAGAGTGCCTCGCGGCTGAACCACACCTCCGGCAGCCGCTGGGCAATGCCATCGAGAGGGTCCTGGAGCTCTCTCTGCAGCCTTCGCCGCGCTTCATCTATGGTGTTCTGGAGTATGTCCATTCAGCTTGGTGTCCTGACGCGGCGCCGGATTCGAACCGTGGCCGGCCGTTTGTGCGATTGTCCGAATCTATCATAAAATTAGTTGCGATTATCTTTCACTACTGCGCTGATCAGGGTACAAGTATCGGGAAGGTGGATTGGTTGGAACAGGAGGCAGCGTCATAATGAAGACCATCTCGTTCGGCATCGTCCATTTTACCGTGGCATTCGCCGTGGTGTTCGCACTGACCGGCAGCCTGGTCATCGGCGGTCTGGTGGCCGTGATCGAGCCATTGGTCAACACCCTGGCCTATCACTATCACGAAAAGGTCTGGGACCGGATCCGAGCCCGTACCCCGGCGCGGCCCGCCGCCGTGCTGCGGGGTTGATGCCATGACCGAGCAAAGCCGGATCCGCGATGCGACCAGGGTCGATCTCGACGCGGTGAACACCGTGGTCGAGGCGGCGATCCACACCTGGAAACTGCCCGACCGGGTCAAGCGCCTGGCCCTGCCGGTCTACCGCTACACTCCGGAGGATCTTGGACACCTGCATCTGCGGGTGCTGGAGCAGTCCTCCGGTATCGTCGCTGTCGCCGCCTGGGAGCTGGCCGACCGGCGCGACCTGCCGGGAACGGGGTCGGGGATGCTGCTGCATGGCCTGTATGTGGACCCCGCACGGCACGGAGAGGGCTTGGGCGCACGTTTGCTGGACGACGCGTCCGGCGCCGCGCGGTCGTGCGGCCATGAGGGCATCCTGGTCCGGGCCCAGGCCGATGCCGAGGGCTTCTTCGCCCGCCGCGGATTCACGCGCCTGCCGGTCAGGGACGCGGCGCGGGACTATGCGGCAAGGCTGTGGCTGCCGCTCTCATGAGGCGCCTGGTCTGGTAACCTAGAGGGCTCTCCAATCCTTGAGAGGCATCTCGATGAGCGATTCCCGCGAATGCCGTGTCGCGGTCTTCAGCGCACAGAAGTACGACCGCCTGTTCCTGACCCAGGCCGCGACCGACAGCAACGTTCAGTTCCACTTTCTCGAGCCTCGGCTGGAGCCGGATACCGTGATCCTGGCGCAGGACGCGACAGCCGTCTGCGCCTTCGTGAACGACCGTCTCGACGCCGAGGTACTCAAGGCCCTGAAGGAGTCCGGAATCGATCTGGTCGCGCTGCGCTGCGCGGGCTTCAACAACGTCGACCTGCAGGCGGCGGAGGATCTCGGTGTGCGCGTCGCGCGTGTGCCCGCCTATTCGCCCAGCGCCGTGGCCGAGCATGCCGTGGCGCTGATCATGACCCTGAACCGCAAGACCCACCGCGCCTTCAACCGGGTCCGCGAGGGGAACTTCCTGCTCGACGGGCTGATCGGCTTCGACCTCAACGGCGGCACGGTCGGGATCGTCGGTACCGGCAGGATCGGCCGGACCTTCGGGCGCATCATGCAGGGCTTCGGCTGCGAGGTGGTGGGCTTCGACCCCTATCCCGACCCGGAGGTCGAGGAGATGGGCATCGAATACCTGCCCTGGGATGCCTTCCTCAGCCGCTGCGACATCATCAGTCTGCACTGCCCGCTGACGCCGGAGACCCACGCCATGATCGACGCCGACGCGATCGCACTGATGAAGCCCGGCGTGATGCTGATCAACACCAGTCGCGGCGCGATCATCGACACCCATGCGGTCATCGCGGGCCTGAAGAGCGGGCGCATCAGCAGCCTGGGCCTGGATGTCTACGAGCAGGAAGAGAACCTGTTCTTCAAGGATCTCTCCGAAGAAGTCATCCAGGACGACCTGTTCCAGCGGCTGCTGACCTTCCCCAACGTGCTGGTCACCGGACATCAGGGCTTCCTGACCCGGCAGGCGATGGAAGAGATCGCCCGCACTACCGTCGACAACCTGCGCTGCCTGAGCAACGACGAGCCCTGCCTGAACCGATTGGTGTAGGCTCGTCCGTCGCTACGCACCGTGCCATGTCCATGGTCGTGCCCGTGGCCGACACGGGTGCGCCGTGGCCGGACACGCTCAAGCCGTCCCTGGGCGCTCGATGGCGGCCATCCATGGTCGCCAACGGTCCGGCCACGGCACCCCCGCATCGGCCTTCAGTGTCTTGGTTGTTCCGGCTTGGAATGTTTAACCCCCTCTTGGATGCGCGCATAGCGTCCGGCGGCTTGCCGCCGCTCTGGGCAGCTGGGTTGACCCCGGTGCCGAATAGCGGGAGCAAGCTCCCGCATTCCATGAGCGGGGGCGTAGGGGTTGGTATGGCCGTGAGTTTCACATCAACTGTCATGGCCCAGCGCCATCCCTGACGATGAACAGGTGCGCCACGAAAAACACGGAAACACACGGAAGAGGGTTTGAATGCCCTTTGCTTTCCGTGGCGTCCGTGTCCTTCCGTGGCCGTATTTTCAAGCTCACCCGACCTATAGAACTTGGGAGGGGGCGACGGGGCTGTCCGCCGGCGGGTGTCGGCCGCAGGGATGCGGCCGTCAAGCCTACAGGGATGTATTCACGGCGTCCCGCTGGCGGACAGCCCCGTGGCCACCCGGCCCCGGGGCATGGTGCCCACGGACCACCAGGCTCAGACCGGCTTGCGGCGGATGGCGAGGGTGCCGGCGTCGCGCGCCGAGAAGGGCTTGCCCGGTCCGGGGCCGCGCCCGCGGCTGGCGGTTGGGCCGCCGAAGCCGTGCCGCTTTCGATCCTGCGGAGCCTTGCCGCCCTTGGCGTGCGCCGGCTTGCCGAAGCGGGCGGGTTTGCCCGGGCGCGCAGGCCTGTCGTCCTGCGTCGGCGCCATCCGCACGCGTGGCACGGTCTTCTCGGTCTCCGGACGCCTGTCCGCGATCTCCGGGGTTTCCAGCGTCAGTTCCAGCTTGCGCTGGGCGACGTGGATGCGGGCCAGGCGTCGGATCGCGGCCTCGTTCAGCGCTGCCGGGAGATCCACGTGGCTGTGGTGATCCATCAGCCCGATCCGGCCGATGTCACCCCCTGACAATCCGCCCTCGTGCGTCAGTGCCCCGACGATCTCGCGAGCGCCGATGCCGTCCTGCCGGCCGACCGGCATGTAGTAGCGCACCATTTCGCCGTCGGGGCCGCGTGGCGCGCGCGGGACGCGCGCGGCGGCAGGACGGGTGTCCTCGCGGCCGCCGCGTTCCCTGCCCTCGGTAGTCCGGGGCGGCTTGCGGGTCGTATCGCGCGCGTGGCTGGTGTGCGTGAGGGGGTCCGCGGCCGCGTTCCCCGGCGCCAGCAGCGGCGTCATCTCGGTGGCCAGTGCCACCAGGGCGCTCGCCAGGTCGCGTTCCGAGGCGTTGCAGCGCGCGAGCAGTGCGTCGACCAGCTCGTTGTGCTGCCCGGAGTGCCCGGACGCCAGCATCGCCTCGACCTTGCCCGCGAAGCGTGCTTCGCGGCTGGCGGTGACGGCCTTCAGGTCGGGCACGGGCAGCGCACGCACCGGCTTGCGCGTCAGGCGCTCGATTTCGTGCAGGATGCGGCGCTTGCGCGGCTCCAGGAACAGGATCGCGCGGCCCTTGCGTCCGGCGCGGCCGGTACGGCCGATGCGGTGCACGTAGGCCTCCGCGTCACCCGGGGCGTCGAAGTTGAAGACATGGCTGATGCGCGGCACGTCGATGCCGCGGGCGGCCACGTCGGTGGCGACGATCACGTCGAGCCGGCCGTTGCGCAGTTCCGCGACCACGCGTTCCCGCTCCTTCTGTTCCATGTCGCCGTTCAGGGCCGAAACCGCGTGGCCCATCGAGGCCAGCGCATCGGCGATCTCCAGGGTCGCGGCTTTGGTACGCGCGAACACCAGCGCCGCGTCGCGGTCGGTCTCGACCTCCAGCATCCGGCCGAGCGCCTCCAGCTTGTGGCGCTGATCGACCAGGCAGTAGACCTGGTCGATGTCGGTTCCGGCCTCGTTGCCGGCACCGATGCGGATTTCTTCGGGATCGCGGAGGTGGCGGTGCGCGATGCGCCGGATCGGCGCCGGCATGGTGGCCGAGAACAGCGCGGTCTGCCGCTCCTTCGGGGTCTGCTCCAGGATCCACTCGATGTCGTCGATGAAGCCCATGCGCAGCATCTCGTCGGCCTCGTCCAGGACCACGAGCCGCAATGCGTCGAGCTTCAGCGTGCCGCGCTTCATGTGATCGACGATCCGGCCCGGTGTGCCGACCACGATCTGCGGGCCGGCGTGCAGCCGGCGCAGCTGCACGCCCATGGGCTGGCCGCCGTAGACGGGCAGGATGTCGATGCCGCGCATCGCCTCGGCAAAGCTGGCGAGCGCTGCGGCCACCTGGTTCGCGAGTTCGCGCGTCGGCGCCAGGACCAGCGCCTGCACCGCGCGGTTTCCGGCGTCGATGCGATCGAGCAGCGGCAGGCCGAAGGCGCCGGTCTTGCCGGTGCCGGTCTGGGCCTCGCCGAGCACGTCACGGCCGCCGAGGAGCGCAGGGATGCAGGCCGCCTGAACCGGGGTCGGCTGGGTGAAACCAAGGCGCTCTGCGGTCAGCGCCAACGGCTCGGACAAGCCGAGCTCGGAGAATGAGGGGGAGTGCGACATAACAGGGTACTCGGGAGGGCCGAAACGGATTCCGACGGGATGGGGCGGGTAACGCCAAACCAGATAGTATACACGACCGGTGCGGGCAGGGGGCTCTGCGGCGCCATGCCTTGGCCAACCGGCTTCGTGGTAGGCATTCTCCTTTCGGACGATATAGACTCTGGGCTGTAGGTAGGGGCGGGCCGGAGCGGGCGAGGACGCTGCCAGCGACCGGCCCCGGGGTGAATTCCGGATCGAGGGGGTATTCCGTGTTCGGTTTCTGGAGAAAGAGGGTCGCGGCGGTCGCGGGCGCCGGGGAGCAGGCGCGCCCTGCGGCGGTCGCCGATCCCGCGGCGGTCAGTCGTCGTTCCGCACATGTGCCCGTGCCGCCTCTCGGTCAAATGGTCGGTTCGGGCGCGGTCGCGGGTTTGCGCGATACCGATCTTGCGGCGCTCTGCAGCCTGGCGCCGATCCGGG
Source organism: Thioalkalivibrio sp. (assembly GCA_007116035.1). Classification (GTDB taxonomy): domain Bacteria; phylum Pseudomonadota; class Gammaproteobacteria; order Ectothiorhodospirales; family Ectothiorhodospiraceae; genus Thioalkalivibrio. The sequence goes on along the minus strand of SKJG01000098.1, from coordinate 25,392 downwards.
TGCTCGACGCGGGCGACTTCGTGTTGCGTGCCGGTGACCGGGACCCGGCGATCCACCTGCTGATCAAGGGCGAGGTCGGCCTGCAGGACGGGGCCGGCGCGACGTTGCTCGAGATGGGGCCGGGTGACTCGATCGGGGGTCTCGATTCGGATGCAGCGGAGGAGGTGTTCTATTCGACGATCGCGCGGGGTCCCGCGTCGATCCTGTCGCTCAGCCGCGAAACGGTGGATGGCCTGGGTGAAGGCATCAAGCTTCGACTGCTCAGCCAGAGGCAGCTGCGGCAGCAGGCCCTGATCCAGCGGCTCGCAGCACGCGACCGGGATCTGAGTGCGCGGAATCAGGCGCTGGTGGAAGCGCTTTACCGTTCCCGGCTGGCAGCGGACACCGGGTTTTCCCGGAGCGAGGCCGTGGGCGAGGTCATCCGGAAGGTGCCACGGTTACCGGTATCGACGGCTACCCTGCTTGCCAAGCTCTTCGACGAGCGCACCACCCACGCCGAGGTGGTCGACCTGGTCAAGTCCGATCCCTCGCTGACCAGCACCCTGCTGAAGGCCGTCAATTCCGCCCTCTACAGCCTTCAGCACAAGATCGACAATGTGAACCATGCGGTGACCCTGTTGGGGTTCGACGCCGTTCACCAGTTGATCCTGTCGGAAAGCATGCGCAAGAGCCTCCCGGAGACGCCGCGGTTCCTCGAGATCTACCAGCGGTCGCTGGAGACCTCGCAGCTCGCCTTCGCGACGTCACAGGCCGTGGGCGTCGGGCGACCGGCCGAGGTCTCCACGATTGGGCTGCTGCGCGAGATCGGCAGCGTCGTGCTGGAGCTGCTGAAATCGCAGAATCCGCGGCTCGAGGGGCTCCTGGCCACCATGGACTCCGCGGGGCTCGGTGCCGAGCTTCTGCGTGCCTGGAACCTGCCGGAGAGTCTGTGCCGGAGCATCCAGTTCCAGCATTATCCGGAGTTCGCGCTACCGGAGCATGTGCCCGGCGACGTGCGCGAGAACGTGGCGTTGCTGCACCTGGCCAATCGTTTCCGCGACCGGATTCATACCGGGGACGGCAGCAGGAACGGGCCCTTCTCCGACGAGTATCTGGCCGCATTGGGGCTGACCGGCATCGGCGAACAGGATCTGTTCCACCAGAAGGTCAAGCCAAGGCTGATGGCCCGCCCGCAGGCCCTGCCGAAATCCCTCGCCGACGCACTGGCTTCCTGATACCCGCACCGCACCGCGACGGGCGGCGCCGGCCCGGCCGGTCGCACGCCCCCCGGGTGTGCCCGGGAGGGCGCACCGTGCCGCTCAGACGGCGTGGTAGCTGGTGATGCGCTCCACCTCGTTCTTCGAGCCCAGGATCACCGGCACGCGCTGATGCACGCCCTCGGGCTGCAGGCTCAGGATGCGCTCGCGGCCCGTGGTGCAGGCGCCGCCCGCCTGTTCGATGATCAGGCCCATCGGGTTGGCCTCGTACATCAGGCGCAGCTTGCCGCCCTGCCCCTTGGTCTTGAGTTTTTCGTCCACTGGGTACATGAACACGCCGCCGCGGGTCAGGATGCGATGCACTTCGGCGACCATGGACGCGATCCAGCGCATGTTGAAGTCCTTGCCGCGCGGACCGTCCTTGCCCGCGAGGCACTCGTCCACGTAGCGCTTGATCGGGGCCTCCCAGAAGCGGCTGTTGGAGGCGTTGATCGCGAATTCGGCCGTGTCCTCGGGAATCTTCACGTCCTCGTGGGTCAGCAGGAATTCCCCGAAGTCCTTGTCCAGCGTGAACATCTGCACGCCGCGGTCGCGGGTGGCGAAGACCATCATGGTCGATGGCCCGTACAGGCAGTAGCCGGCGGCGCACTGTTCGGCGCCGGGCTTCAGGAAGTCCTCGGTGGTGGGGTGGGTCACGCCCTCGGGCGCCTTGATGATGGAGAAGATCGTTCCGACCGAGACGTTGACGTCGATATTCGAGGAGCCGTCCAGGGGGTCGAACAGCACCAGGTAGTGCCCGCGCGGGGCGTCCGCGGGGAGCTGGTAGATCTCGTCCATTTCCTCGGAGGCCAGTCCCGCGACGTGGCCGTTGTGGGCCAGCGCCTCGAGGAAGACCTCGTTGGTGATCACGTCGAGCTTCTTCTGGGTCTCACCCTGGATGTTCTCGGAGCCCGCCGAGCCGAGCACCCCGATCAGGTCGCCCTTGTTCACCAGGTCGGAAATCTTCTTGCAGGCGACGGCGATGTCGTTCAGCAGGCCGGTGAATTCCCCGGTGGCGCCCTGGATCTGGCGCTGGGTCTCGATGATGTAGTTGGTCAGTGTGGTGCCGATGTGCATGGTCTGGTTCCTGAAAGCGGGTGGGTGGCGGGCCAGGGCGGTGCATTCCGTGCACGATCATGGTGCAGGTTCGGGCCGGTTCGAACGCGGTCGTCGGACGCCTCGTGGGGTGCCGTCGCACCCCCTGGGTTTGCATGCCGCTGCGCGGGGCCACAAAATCGCGTCCCAATGCTTGCGCCATGCGGCGTGCCGAGCAACTGCGCCCGGAGGTCCGGGAATGCACCGAGCCAGAAGCTCGGATGGAAAACCCGGACATATTAGCAAAAGCTGTGCGATCGTCCCGCTGGTACTCTTTCTGCATAGGTACCCGTTCAGGACGCCTGCTCATCGATCGGGAGGATTTGGATGCCCAAGAATGCGCTGTATGCCCAGTCGGGCGGGGTCACGGCCGTGATCAACGCCAGTGCCTGGGGCGTGATCGAGGCCGTGCGGGCGCATCCCGCCCACTTCGGCACCTGCTTCGCAGCCCGCGATGGCATCCTCGGCGTGCTCAACGAAGAGCTGATCGATCTCGACCAGGAGGATCCCTTCACCCTGGCGGCCTTGCGCCACACCCCGGGCGGTGCCTTCGGCTCGTGCCGGTTCGATTTGGGCGACCCGGATCGGGACCGCAGGCAGTACGAACGCCTGGTGGAGGTGTTCCAGGCGCACGACATCGGTACCTTTTTCTACAACGGCGGCGGCGGTTCGATGGACACGGCGCTGAAGGTTGCGCGCATCGGTGACCTGATGGGCTACCCGATCACCGCGGTCGGCGTGCCCAAGACCATCGACAACGATCTCGACTGCACCGACACCAGCCCCGGCTTCGGTTCCGCGGCCAAGTTCATCGCGACCGTGGTGCGCGAGGCCAGCCTGGACGTCGAGTCCATGCACACCAGTTCCACCAAGGTCTTCATCCTGGAGGTCATGGGCCGGCACGCGGGCTGGCTCGCCGCGGCCGCCGCGCTGGCCCAGGAATACGACGGACAGCCGCCGATGCTGATCCTGTTCGCAGAGGTGCCCTTCGACGAGGCCGATTTCCTGACCAGCCTGGCGCGGACGATCGAGCGTCACGGCTACTGCGTGGTGGTCGTCTCCGAGGGGCTGAAGAAGAAGGACGGATCGCTCTACGCGGTGGCCCAGAGCCACGACGTCTACGCCTACACCCAGCTGGGTGGTGCGGTGCCACGCCTGGCCGAGATGATCAAGAAGGAGACCGGACACAAGCTGCACTGGTCGGTCGTGGACTACATCCAGCGCGCCGCGCGCCACCTGGCTTCGAAGGTGGACGTGGAGCAGGCGTACGCGGTGGGCAAGGCCGCGGTCGAGGGCGTGGTTGCCGGGCATCACAGCTTCATGCCGGTGATCCGGCGCGAGGCCAGCGTGCCCTACCGCTGGGTGATCGACCGGGTGCCGCTCGAGCGCGTGGCCAACGTCGAGCGCGGCATGCCGCTGGAATTCATCTCGCCGGACGGCTACGGGATCACCCAGGCCTGCCGCGACTACCTGCGGCCCCTGATCGAGGGAGAGGATTACCCACCGTTCCTGAACGGCCTGCCGTGCTACCCCCGCATTCGCGGCGTCTTGCGTCCCAAGCGTTGCCCCGAGTTCCGGGTCGACGAGGCGTAACGCGCCGAACAGGCGAGACGGCACCCAGGGTCGTGCGCCCGGTCGCAAAGCCGTGCGGCATGGCTACCGGCAAAGGGCTCTCGAACCTTCGGCTTGGCCCACGAGCCGCGACGGGCGAATGACCGATCTGGGGGGCTTTCCAGGGCAACGGTGTAGTATTGAGGCTCTCTTGCCGGGGCAGCATCGGGCCTGTTGTGCCCTGCCCCGATGGGATCCATGACGACGAAACCTTCACCAGGAGGCAGAACATGAAGACCAAACGGCGGTCGGCTCGTACGCTGATCTTTCTTTGCACCTTGTTGCTCGCGCTGCTCCCGGCGACGCCCGTGATGGCCGGGATGCTCGACACGAACACCCTGATCACGGCGGCCGGCGCCGATGCCGACCGCGCGGCGCTGGTGCAGCGTCTCGCATCCGAGGAATTCCGGTCGGCGCTTGCGCGCATGGGCGTGGATCCGGCCGACGCCCAAGTGCGGGTGGATCGGCTGACTCCGACCCAGATAGCCGATCTGAACGCTCGCCTGGACCAGGTGCCGGCAGGTGCGGGTGCCCTGGAGGTCGTATTGATCGTATTCCTGGTGTTCGTGATCACGGATGCGCTCGGCATCACCGACATCTTCGCGTTTGTACGACCTACGCGCTGACGAATGCGTCGGTTGCGTACCAGCGCCGCTGCCCCCGAACGGAGGCGGCGGCTCTTCAGCCTGACTTTTCTGGCACTTGCGATGGCCCTGCTTTCGGGATGCGCCACGGCGCCACAGAGTCAACGCATCAGTCAGGCGGTACCGGCTGACCTGCCTGCGCGCGCGGAACTCACCGATACCGCCTTCTTTCCCCAGGAGGATTACCAGTGCGGCCCGGCGGCACTGGCCACGTTACTGGTCGGGCAGGGCATCGAGGTTGCGCCGGAGGAACTGGTCGGGGAGGTCTATGTGCCGGAGCGGCAGGGCAGCCTGCAGGCCGAGATGCGGGCGGCGGCTCGCGCCCGTGGCCTGGTCGCCTATCGTCTGCGCCCCGAACTCGCCGACATACTGGCCGAGGTCGCCGCAGGGAACCCGGTGCTGGTGTTTCAGAACCTGGGCCTGGGCTTCGCGCCCCGCTGGCACTACGCAGTGGTGATCGGCTACGACCTCGACGCGGGCCGGATCGTGCTGCGCAGCGGCACCATCGAGCGGCACGTGAACGATCTGCCGCGTTTCGAGAGGACCTGGGCGCGTGGCGAACGCTGGGCTTTCATCGCGCTGCCGCCCGACCGGCTGCCGGCCACGGCCGAGCCCCTGTCCTGGCTGCGGGCGGTGAACGAACTCGAGCAGACCGGCATGCTCACCGCTGCGGCGAGCGGTTACCAGGCCGCCATCGAGCGCTGGCCGGAGCAGCATATCGGCTATCTTGGCCTGGCCAACGCCCGGTTCGCGATGGCCGAGTTCGCGCTGGCGGAGCGTGCGCTGCGCGACCTGCTGCAGCAGCAGCCGCAGCGGCACGAGGCCTGGAACAACCTGGCCCATGTGCTGGCCGCGCGCCAGTGCGGTCGCCAGGCCCGCGGCGCCGCCGAGTGCGCCGTCGCCCTCGCGCCGCAGGTCGCGGTGTACGAACGCACCGCACGCACCGTCATGGCTGCGGGTTCCGGCGGCGAGGCGTGCCGCCCGAACCCTCCGTGTCCCGGCTTCGGGCAGCGCACGGATTCGGCCGCCGGGATGGCGACCGCAGCAAGGCGCTGAACGGCTCCGCGCGCTGTTCAGCCGTCTGCGCGTCGCTGCAGGACGCTCTGTGCATGGCGCAGCACCATGCCCAGATTGGTCTTCTCGACCGGGGTGACCTTTGGGTCCTGTTCCACGGCCGCGCGCAGGTGTCGTTCCAGTTCCCGCAGCTCCTCAAGCTTGATGGCGTCCAGTGAGAAGCCGCTACCGTACCGGGTCTCCAGCGAATCCCAGTAATCGGCCAGCGGAGGGCGATAGTCGTCGTGCATCGGATTCCTCCATTCTATCCGGCAGGCAGGTTGCAACCCCCCGACCCATAGCCGGTTTCAGGCAGGTCGCGTTGGCGCAGGCGTAGCGCGCCAGAACCGCGCTTCGGCAGCCCGTGCCGAAACTGCCGGCACAGGGGTTTTCGGTTAAGCTACCGCGTCGAACCCCATCGTACGCCTGCCATGAGCATCACTGCGATCTACCCCGGAACCTTCGACCCGATCACCCGCGGCCACTCCGACATCGTGCGCCGGGCCTCGAGGCTGTTTGGGCGCATCATCGTGGCCGTCGCCGAGAGTCCTCGGAAGCAACCGTCGTTCCCGCTGGACGCGCGGGTGAGCCTGGCACGGTCGGCGCTGGTCGATCTGCCCAACGTCGAGGTTCGTGGCTTCGACATGCTGCTGGCGCGGTTCGCGCTCCAGCAGGGGGCCACCGTGATTCTTCGCGGGCTGCGAGCCGTTTCCGATTTCGAGCACGAATTCCAGCTCGCGGCGATGAACCGGCAACTGGCCCCGGAGGTGGAAACCCTGTTTCTGACGCCGGCAGAGGAATACAGCTTTGTGTCCTCCAGTCTGGTGCGGGAAATCGCCCGCCTGGGGGGGGACGTTTCAAACTTCGTCAGTCCGGCCGTTGTGCGTGCCCTGGCCGAGCGCTACGCCGAACCGTGAGCCAGCGGGTCGACGGGTCGGCTAGCTATCGATAACACACCCTGAGGTGCATCCATGGCCCTGATGATTACCGACGAATGCATCAACTGTGACGTCTGCGAGCCCGAGTGTCCGAACAGCGCCATCTCGCCGGGCGACGAGATCTACGTCATCGACCCGAAGCTCTGCACCGAGTGCGTCGGACATTACGACGAGCCGCAGTGCCAGCAGGTCTGCCCGGTGGACTGCATTCCGCTGGATCCCGACCATAGCGAGACCCCCGAAGAGCTGCAGGCCAAGTACGAGCAGCTCACCGCGAACTGACTTCTTGAAGCCGTTGCCACCCTTACGCCTGCGCGCGCGCAAGTCATGCGCATTGCTTTGCGCCTCAGGGCTGTTGACCCTCGCTACCTCGGGGCAGGCGGCCCCTGGCCAGCATGCGGTGGCCAGTGCGCATCCGTTGGCCACCGCCGCGGGGGAGGAGGTCTTCGCTGCCGGCGGCAATGCCTTCGACGTCGCGGTTGCCGTGACCGCGGCCTTGGGCGTCGTCGAGCCACAGGGGTCGGGTCTGGGCGGGGGCGGCTTCTTCCTGCTGCATGAGGCGGAGCCGGGCCGTTCGGTGATGCTCGACGCCCGTGAGACCGCCCCCGCCGCTGCGCACCGTGGCCTGTACCAGGATGCGGACGGCGAAGTCGTCCCCGGGCTGTCGTTGGACGGCGCCCTCGCCGCGGGCATCCCCGGGATGCCCGCGGCGCTGGTGCATCTCGCCGGCCGGTACGGTCGTCTGACCCTGGACGCGAGTCTGGCACCCGCCATCCGGCTCGCGGAAGAGGGGTTTCCGGTGGATGCCACCTTCCAGCAGATGGCGCGCTTCCGTCTGGACGCAATGCGCGCCGGCGCCGATGCCGCCGAAATCTTCCTGCGCGATGGCGCGTTGCCGGCCGAAGGCGAACGGATCCTCCAACCGGATCTTGCCCACACCCTGCGGCGACTGGCGGAGCAGGGGCTCGCGGGCTTCTATGCGGGCGAGATCGCTGAACGGCTGGTCGACGGCGTCCAGGCGGCGGGCGGGATCTGGACCCTGGAAGACCTCTCCGGTTACACCGTGGTCGAGCGCAGCCCGGTGGTGCTCGAGTACCGGGATGCGCGCATCGTCACCGCAGCACCGCCCTCCTCCGGCGGCATCGCCATTGGCCAGATCCTGAATATCCTGGAGGCGCGGGAAGAAGGGCCGGACGACGACGAGGCCCTTCGGGTCCACCTGCTCGTCGAGGCCATGCGCCGGGCCTACCGGGACCGGGCCGTCCATCTGGGCGACCCGGACCACGTGCATATTCCGGTGACGCGTCTGCTCTCTCCCGAATATGCGGCCCAGTTGCGGGAGGGTATCGATCCCGAGCGGGCCACGCCCAGCGCCGAACTGCCGCTGGTGGAGGAGACTGCGTCGGTCGAGAGGTCGTTGGGCGAGAGCCCCCAGACCAGCCACTTTTCGGTGCTCGATGCCGACGGCAACCGGGTGGCTGCCACCATCACCCTGAATTATCCGTTTGGATCGGGCTTCGTTCCACCGGGGACCGGTATCCTGTTGAACAACGAGATGGACGATTTTTCGGCGCGGCCCGGGGTGCCCAACGTCTATGGTCTGATCGGGTTCGAGGCGAATGCCATCGGCCCCCACCGGCGTCCGCTCTCCAGCATGACCCCGACCTTCGTGGAGACCCCGGACCGGATCACCGTGCTGGGTACCCCCGGCGGCAGCCGCATCATTACCATGGTACTGTACGGCATTCTCGCGGCCCTCGAGGGGGCCGACGCGCAGGAGATCGTGCGGATCCGGCGCATCCACCACCAGTACCTGCCCGACCGGATCGAGTTCGAGAGTGGCGCGTTCGGTACCGAGGTGCTGCTGGATCTGGCCCGCCGCGGCCACATCCTGGCCCCTCAGCTGCGCCCCTTCGGCAACATGCAGGTGATCCTGTGGGACCGCCGGGATGGCCGCGTCGAGGCCGCCTCGGACCCGCGCGGCGACGGTTCGGCGGTCGTGCTTTCCCCGCTGGACTGACGTTGGTGGGCGGCCGGCGTTCCGTCCCGAGGACGAAAAAAAACGGCCCCGAAGGGCCGCTGGCAATCCGGCGATCGACGCCTGGGATCAGAAGTCGCCGGTGACGCCGGCGTCGACGATCTCGTAGATGATGTCGCGAACCCGCGTTGCGAGGACTTCGAGCTCCGGGGTCAGGTCGACCGCGTGCAGCATCATGTCCATGTTCATGGTGGTGATCCAGCCCTGGCCATGCTCATCCTCGACGACGGCGATGCGGCAGGGGAGGAAGCCGGAGAAGATGATGTCGTACTTGACCATCTCGTTGGCGATCAGCGCGTCGCAGAAGGCGAGGATGCGCATGTAGTTGGCCTCATGGCCCATGGCCTGCACCTGCTCGGAGAGCGGCAGGTCGGAGACCATCATGAAGTTCAGCAGGTTGGCGCGCAGCTGCATGGAGTCGACCGCGTCCTGTACCGAGACACCGTCCTCGATCTTCCACTTCTGGATGCTCTGCTGGACCATCTGCTGCATCATTTCGCGGTCCATTTCCATCTCGGACGCCTGTGCGGTGGCCATCAGGCCTAAAGCCAGCATAAGCGACAAAAGGATCTTCTTCATCGGGTTCCTCCTGGGGTGGTAGGTCTTGGTGGTACGTCTTGGCAGTGCAGGTCTGAGTCTACCAGACGTTCCAGCCCGCCCGAGTTATTCCCCGCTGCGCGTAGCGCCCGTGGAGTGCGGCGGACTGCCGCCGCTCTGGGGGGTGCGGCCAGGTTCCGGCACCGGAAAATCGGGAGCAGGCTCCCACCGTCCAACGGCTGCGCTCGGGCTGTCGTCGATGAACTCCAGCGGGGCTCAAAGGTCGAGCAGCATGCGGCCGGGATCCTCCAGCGATTCCTTGATGGCCACCAGGAAGCGCACCGCATCCGCACCGTCGATCAGGCGGTGATCGTAGGACAGCGCCAGGTACATCATCGGCCGGACGACCACGTCTCCGTTCAACGCCACGGGCCGGTCCTGCACCTTGTGCATCCCGAGGATCGCGCTCTGCGGGGGGTTCAGGATCGGCGTGGAAAGCAGCGAGCCGAACACCCCGCCGTTGGTGATGGTGAAGGTGCCGCCGCGCAGTTCATCCAACTCGAGCTTGCCGGTGCGGGCGCGCTCGGCGAATTCGCGGATCTGCTGCTCGATCGCGGCCAGGGACATCTGGCCGGCGTCGCGCAGCACCGGAACGACCAGCCCGCGGGGCGACGACACGGCGATACCGATATCGCTGTAATGGTGGTACACGATTTCGTTGCCGTCCAGCGCCGCGTTGACGACCGGGAACCGGCGTAGGGCCAGCGCGCAGGCGGCCACGAAGAAACCCATGAATCCGAGGCGCACGCCGTGGCGCTTCTCGAACGCGTCCCGGTGTCGTGCGCGCAGCGCCATGACCTCCGTGAGGTCGACTTCGTTGAAGGTGGTTAGCATTGCCGTGGTCTGCTTCGCCTGCAGCAGACGCTCGGCGATGCGCGTACGCAGCCGCGACATGGGCACCCGCTCCTCGCTGCGGGACCCGGTCGGCGTCGGCGCGGGGGCGCGTGAAGGCTCGCGTTCCGGTGGTGCTGCCGGCGCGGGTTCGGACCTCGCTTCCTCGCTGCTCCCGGTGGCCGCGGTGTCGGCGGGTGGCGGTTGGGGGATCTCTTCCCGCCCGGCGACAAAGCGCTCCACATCCTGCTTCAGCAGCCGGCCGTTCTGGCCGGTACCCTTGATCTCGCTCGCGTCGACGTCGTGTTCGGCGAGCAGGCGCCGTACTGCCGGGCTCGGGGGTGGCGCGTCGCCCGTTTCCCGGTCCCTGGCCTCCGTGGACGCCGTGTCCTCGTCGGCCGCTGGCGCGGTTTCCGTGGCGGACCTGCCCGCTGCGGAGGGTGCAGCCGCCTCGCCCCGGGGCTCCGCATCCCCCTCGGCGTCGGCCTTTTTCCCGGCCGCTCCCGGCGTGATGTAGCCGAGTACGGCGTCGGCCTCCACCACGGTGCCTTCCTCGACCGTGAATTCATCCAGCACGCCGTCGGCCGGCGCCGGCACCTCCAGCACGACCTTGTCGGTCTCCAGTTCGACCAGCAACTCGTCGCGCCGAACCCGTTCGCCGGCCTTCTTGTGCAGGGCGACGACGGTGGCGTCGGCGACTGATTCCGGTAACTCGGGGACGCGAAGGGTGGTGCGTTCTGGGGACATGACGGTTCCTTGGGCTCTAGCGGTGGGCGATCATTCGGTGGGCCGCGGCGTGTCCCGGGAGGTGATGGGCCCGAAGCTGCGTCGCAACAGTGCCTGCTGTTCGCTCTTGTGCACCTCGGGATAACCCACCGCCGGGGCGGCCGCAGGGTCGCGCGCCACCGCGTGCAGACTCTGCCCGCGCACCTGGAGCAAGGCGTTGAGGCGCGGCTCGACGAAGTCCAGGTAGCCCTGATTCTCGGGTTCATCCTGGACCCAGACGAACTCGGTGGCCTGGTCATAACGTCCCAGCAGCCGGGTCAGCAAGGCCTCGGGGAAGGGATAGCACTGTTCCAGCCGCACGATCGCAGTGTCGCCATGCTCACCTTCGCGCTTCTCGGCCAGCAGGTCGTAGTAGATGCGCCCCGCGGTCAGCAGCACGCGGCGCACGGCTTCGGGCGCGGGGGAATCGATATCGTCGATCACGGGCTGGAAGCTCCCCTCCGCCAGTTCGCCGAGCTCGCTGACCGCGAGCTTGTGCCGGAGCAGGCTCTTCGGCGTCATCACGACCAGCGGCTTGCGATAGGGTCGCAGCAGCTGCCGGCGCAGCAGGTGGAACATCTGCGCCGGCGTCGTCGGCACGCAGACCTGCATGTTCTCCTGCGCGCAGAGCTGCAGGAAGCGCTCGGGGCGGGCGGAGGAGTGTTCCGGCCCCTGCCCCTCGTAGCCGTGCGGCAGCAGCAGCACCAGCCCGCAGAGGCGGTCCCACTTCTGCTCGCCGGAACTGATGAACTGGTCGATCACGACCTGGGCCCCGTTCACGAAGTCACCGAACTGGGCTTCCCAGAGGACCAGCACGTTGGGCGAGGCAGTGGCATAGCCGTATTCGAAGGCCAGCACCCCTTCCTCGGACAGCAGGGAATCGATCACCAGGAAGCGCGGATTTTCCGGGTCGAGCTGGCGCAGGGGAACGAAGGCCTCACCGGTTTCCTGGTCGTGCAACACCGCGTGGCGGTGAAAGAAGGTGCCGCGGCCGGAGTCCTGGCCCGACATGCGAATCCGGTACCCGTCCTGCAGCAGGGTCGCGTAGGCCAGCGTCTCGGCGGTGCCCCAGTCCAGGGTCTGTTCGCCTGCCGCCATCGCCTGCCGCGCGTCGAGGATGCGGCGTACGCGGGGATGCACCGTGAATCCCTCGGGAAGTGCGTTCAGGCGTTGCAGCAGCGACGCCAGCTGTTCCTCGGGTGCGCCGGTGGCGACGTCCTGATCCCAGGTCTGGTTGGCGAAAGAGACCCAGTCGGTGGGCAGGTGACTGTCGATTTCCCTCGCGGTCGACAGCAGGCCCGGGACCACCGACTCGCCGGCCTCGAGCGAATCCCGGTAGCGCTCCTGCATCTGCGCGGCCGTGCCCGCATCGAGTACCCCTCCCTCGACCAGCCTGGCCGCGTAGCGCTCGCGCGTGGTCGGCAGGCTGCGGATGGTGCGGTACATCATCGGCTGGGTCGCCGCCGGCTCGTCGGCCTCGTTGTGGCCCTGGCGCCGGTAGCAAACCAGATCGATGACGACGTCCTTCGCGAAACGCATGCGATAGTCCAGTGCGACCTGGGTCACGAACACCACCGCCTCGGGATCGTCGCCGTTCACGTGCAGGATGGGCGCGCTGACGATCTTCGCGACGTCGGTCGCGTAATGGCTGGAACGCGCGTCCTTCAGTGTACTGGTGGTGAAGCCGATCTGGTTGTTCACCACGATATGGATCGTGCCCTTGGTCGAGAAGCCCCGCGTCTGCGACATGTTCAGGGTCTCCATGACCACGCCCTGGCCTGCGAAGGCGGCGTCGCCGTGGATCACCACGGGCATGACGCGTTGCCCCGACCGGTCGCGCAGGCGCACCTGACGGGCGCGCACCGAGCCCTGGACCACCGGCGTGACGATCTCCAGGTGCGAGGGATTGAAGGCCAGCGCCAGGTGCAGGCGCCCGCCGGGCGTCTGGATGTCGGCGGAAAGGCCGAGGTGATACTTGACGTCGCCACTACCCCGGTTGCGGCTGTGCCGGCCCTCGAACTCGTCGGCCAGCTCGCGCGGCGACTTGCCGAAGATGTTCACCTGCACGTTCAGTCGGCCGCGGTGGGCCATGCCGACCACGATCTCCTTCAACCCGCGCGCGCCGCCCCGCTGCACCAGCGCGTTCAGCAGCGGGATCAGGCTCTCCGCGCCCTCCAGCGAGAAGCGCTTCTGGCCGACGTAACGGTTGTGCAGGTAGCGCTCCAGGCCCTCGGCGGCGGTCAGGCGCTCGAGAATGGCGATGCGCGTGGCATGGTCGAACCCGAAGTGACCGTGCACCGACTCGAGGCGCTGCTGCAGCCAGCGCTTCTCCGCGGTGGAAGACAGGTGCATGAACTCCGAACCGATGCAGGCGCAGTACGTGTCCTTGAGGATGGACTCGATCTCGTCCAGGCGGGCCGGGTTCGGGCCATGCAGCGAGCCGGGGTCGAAGACCTGTTCGGGGTCGACGTCTTCGAGATTGTGGTAGCCCCGGTTGAGTTCCTCGGGCGTGTCCGGGGACGTGCGCCCCAGCGGATCCAGCCGCGCCGCGAAGTGGCCGAGGAAGCGGTGGGAGTTGATGTACTGAAGCACCCTGACCTGCATCCGCTCGAGCTGAAGATCGCGGTTCTCGATGCAGTCCCGGTCGGCGGCGCGGCGACGGGGCGTGGGTCCGGGCTCACGGTCCAGCGCACCGAAGTAGTCGGCCCAGGTGGCCGGCACCGATTCCGGATCGGCGAGGAAGCGCTCGAACAGGTCCTCGGCAAACGCCATGCTGTCGGGATGGAGATCCATGCGGCGCAGCATGGCGAGGGCCTGCTGCCTGGAGGGAGGTTCGTTCATGACCTTTCCTGACTCTCCGGAGTCGTGTCGGGAATGACAGTTTCTGTACCTGACAGCTTAGCGCGAACAGCGCCAGAATTCCGCGTTGCAGCACCCTTGATCTACATACCTGTTGGCCGTGCTCGGGCGCTGTGGTTCCCCAATGCGCCTTCACTCACTGCGTATAAGGGCGGATTCACTACGAAGGCGCCAGTGTCTCCGGGCTGGCGACCTTTTGCTACCATGCGCCGATGGACGTCTCCCGCCTGCTCGACCCCCTGAATCCCGCCCAGCGCGAAGCCGTCGCGGCGCCGCCCGCGCCGACGCTGGTGCTGGCCGGTGCCGGCAGCGGCAAAACCCGGGTGCTGGTGCACCGGATCGCCTGGCTGATCGAGGTCGAGGGGATCGCGCCCTGGGGGCTGCTGGCGGTGACCTTCACCAACAAGGCGGCGAACGAGATGCGCGGGCGCATCGAAACGCTGCTCGGTCAGCCGGTCAGCGGGCTTTGGGTTGGCACCTTCCACGGCCTCGCGCATCGCCTGCTGCGCCAGCACTGGCAGGAGGCGAAGCTGCCGCAGGGTTTCCAGATCCTCGACAGCGACGACCAGCTGCGGCTGATCCGCCGGGTGCTGCGCGCCCTGGAGATGGACGAGGCGCGCTGGCCGCCGCGGCAGGCGCAGTGGTTCATCAATGCGCGCAAGGACGAGGGCCGGCGCCCGGCGAGCCTCCCGGACAGTGGCGACCCGATCTCGCGCCAGTGGGTGCGGGTCTACACCGCCTACGAGCAGGCCTGCACCCGCGCCGGCGTGGTCGACTTCGCCGAACTGCTGCTGCGTGCGCTGGAACTGCTGCGCGACAACGAGGAACTGCTCACGCATTACCGCGATCGCTTCCGGCACCTGCTGGTGGACGAGTTCCAGGATACCAACGACATCCAGTACGCCTGGCTGCGCCTGCTCGCGGGTGCCGGGGCGCCGGTGTTCGCGGTCGGGGACGACGATCAGTCCATCTACGGCTGGCGCGGCGCCCGGATCGAGAACCTGCAGCACTTTCAGAAGGATTTTCCGGGTACCCAGGTCCTGCGCCTGGAGCAGAACTACCGCTCCAGCGCCAACATCCTGAACGCCGCCAATGCCCTGATCCGGCACAACCAGGGGCGCATGGGCAAGGAACTCTGGACCGAGGGACACGACGGCGCGCCGGTGCGTCTGTTTGCCGCCATCAACGAACAGGACGAGGCCCGTTTCGTCGCCGAGACCATCGTCCGTCACGTCGAGCGCGGCGGCCTGTACCGGGAATGCGCGGTGCTGTATCGCTCCAACGCGCAGTCGCGGGTGCTGGAAGAGACCTTCATCGCCCGGCGCATGCCCTACCGGGTGTACGGCGGGCTGCGTTTCTTCGAGCGCCAGGAGGTCCGGGACGCGCTGGCTTACCTGCGCCTGGCCGGAAACCGCGATGACGACGCCGCATTCCTGCGCGTGGTCAACCAGCCCCCGCGCGGGATCGGCGAGAAGACCCTCGACGAACTGCGCCAACTGGCCCAGCGCGACGACAGCAGCCTGTACCGCGCTGCCGTGCAGGCGGTGCAGGACGGTCTGCTGGCGGGCCGCGCGCGCAACGCGGTGGCCGGCTTTCTGCAGCTGTTGGTCCAGCTGGGTGACGAGACCGACGCGCTGCCGCTGCCCGACCAGGTCGAGCGCACCATCGAGCGCTCCGGCCTGCGCGAGCACTACGCCAACGAGAAGGGGGAGCGCGGTCAGGCGCGGCTGGAGAACCTGGACGAACTGATCGGCGCGGCCCGCGCCTTCGAGCAGGAACTGCCCCCGGACGCGGAGCAGCGCGCGGGCGGCCTGACCGAGTTCCTGGCCCACGCCGCGCTCGAGGCCGGCGAGGGGGCCGCCGATCCCCACGAGGACGCGGTGCAGATGATGACCCTGCACTCGGCGAAGGGCCTGGAGTTTCCGCTGGTGTTCCTGGTCGGGCTGGAGGAGGGCCTGTTTCCGAACGCCCGCTCGCTGGAGGAGCCGGGCCGCCTGGAGGAGGAGCGCCGCCTGGCCTATGTCGGCATGACCCGGGCCGAGCGTGAGCTCTACCTGACCTACGCCGAGAGCCGGCGCCTGTACGGGCGCGAGTCCTACAACCTGCCTTCGCGGTTCGTCCGCGAACTGCCGGAGGCGATGGTCGAGGCGCTGCGCCCGCAGGCCCGGAGCCGGCCCGCTGGCCGCTTCGCCGGGAATCGCACCGGGTCCGGCCTGAACCCGCAGCAGGCTGCCGCGGCGGAGGCGGGCCTGGCCATCGGTGCGCGCGTGCGCCACGCAAAATTCGGCGAGGGGGTGATCACCCAGTACGAGGGCGGCGGCGCCTCGGCCCGGGTCCAGGTCCACTTCGCCAACGGCGGCGCCAAGTGGCTGGTGCTCAGCTTCGCCCGCCTCGAGCCCCTGCCCTGATCACCGCCAAGCCCCCCGTAGGAGCGGCCTCCGGCCGCGATCGGACGGGGGGCCACAGCCGGACGGTTCAGGCCCCGCCGGCGGCCATGTTGCGGAGCAGGTGCACGCTGAACATGCCTTTGCGGTCGGTCCAGGCGCCCACGGAATCCATGCCGGCGCGGCGGGCCAGGTCCTGGAATTCTTCGATGCGGTACTTGTAGGAATTCTCGGTGTGGATCGTTTCGCCCGCACTGAAATCGAAGACCTCGCCGGCGACGCGCACCTGCTGATCGCGCAGGCTCAACAGGTGCATCTCCACCCGGCCCAGCGGCTCGTTAAAGCCCGCGCGGTGCGCCCAGGCGTCCAGGTCGAAGTCCGCCTCCAGTTCGCGGTTCATCCGCTCGAGCAGATTCAGATTGAACGCCGCGGTCGCACCCGCCGCGTCGTCGTAGGCCGCGTCGAGCACGGCCTTGTCCTTGCGCAGGTCAACGCCGATCAGCAGGAAACCGCCGGGACCGACCAGCTCCGCCACCGCGGCGATGAAGTCCACCGCGGCGTCGGGATCGAAGTTTCCGATGCTGGAGCCGGGAAAGAAGGCCACCCTCGGCCCCTCGGGCGCACCCGGCGGCAGCTCCATCTGCTGGGTGAAGTCGGCATGCGCTGCGTGCACCTCCAGCCAGGGAAATTCCGCCGCCAACTCCTGCGCCGCCGCGTGCAGGTGGTCGCGGGAGATGTCCATCGGGACGTAGGCGACCGGCTCCAGTCCGCCGAGGAGGATGCGCACCTTGGCGCAACTGCCGCCGCCCGGTTCCACCAGCAGGCTGCCGGTACCGATGCATTCCGCGATCTCGCCGGCGCGGGTCTCGAGGATCTCCATCTCCGAGCGGGTCGGATAGTACTCGGCCGTCGCGGTGATGGCATCGAAGAGTTGCGACCCGCGCTCGTCGTAGAAAAACTTCGGCGGGATCCTGCGCGGTCTTTGGCGCAGCCCGGCGACGGCCTCGTGCCGGAAATCGGCCAACGTGGGATGCAGGTCGTGAAACTGGATGTTGGGTCGGGGTATTGCGGAAGGCACGTTCGCTTCTCCAGGTTTGCGGACTTGAAGGACGTTCGCTACGTTAATGTGAAAATACAGCCACGGAAGAGCACGGATGCACACGGAATGGATCGTGAACGCCTATTTTTCCTCATTATCACGAATCCTCCGCAGGCCGGGAACATCGCATGGATCGCAGTGAAGCCGCCAACACCTTCGTCTGCAACGCAGCCTCCTACAAGGGCAAGGACCCGTGGGAGCTTGCCTTGCGCGCGAAGGGTCCTCTGCGGAGCTTTCGTGATCATCAGGTTATTTTTGATGACTTCCGTGTGTGTCCGTGCTCTTCCGTGGCTCATTTTGATCCTTCAGGGCGCCGGGGACGGCGCTGCTTTGCGGCTTTGGGTGGGTGCCAGACCCGTCCGTTTACGCCGTTTGGGCGAATTCGACCTCCAGTTTGCGGCTTTTCATCGTCAGGGGTGGCGCAGGGCCCTGGGGTGTTTGTGCGCATAGGCCCCTGCCATTCGTCGCGCCGCCGTCATCCCTCGTTTTCGGCGGGCTCCGTGCCACGCACCATCAGGACCGAGATGCTCACCTTGCGCGCCAGGTTTTCCGCCACGCTGCCGAGGAACAGCCGGCGCACCCCGCGGCGACCGTGCGAGCCGACCACGAGCAGGTCGGCCTGGGACTCCTGGATCGCGCTGGCGATGAGATCGGAGTTGTGTTCGCCGTGCCCCCGGAGCAGTCGGGGCGTGGCCTTCACGCCGGCCTTCTCAGCCTGTTTCACCGCGCTTTCCAGGCAGGCCTCCGCATCGGTTCGGAGCACCTTTTTGAGCTCTTTTCGGGTGGTCGTGGTCATGCCCTTGGCGTGAAACACGTGCACCAGGTTCTCGTCGATCGCATGCGCGATCTCCAGCGTCGCGCCATGGATCTGGGCGAGAGAGATCGCCTCTTTCAACGCCTTGCGTGACGTCGGGCTGTCGTCGATCGCGACGAATATGTGTCGATACATGCTCTTCCTCTTCTCCTCGAAACAGAGCAGGGGGCCCCGGGTCCACCGGTTGCCCCTATGTTTAGGCCTTGGCGGGATTCAACATCAACCGCTGTAGCGCGAAGATGACCCCGGCGACACTGAGCCCGATGATATCCGACTGGAGCCCGCCGCCGATCATCGCCAGCGCGGCTCCCAACACCAGCCCGCGGATGATCCAGTTGATTCGCCCGAAGAACCAGCCCTGGATCGACGAGGCCAGCAGGTAAATCCCCAGTGCCGCGGTCAGGAAGGCATGGAGGTTCTCGTGCCACTCGCCCTGCATCAGCATCGGTGCCGAGTAGAAGAACATGAACGGCACCACGAACGCAGCCATGCCGATCTTGAAGCTCTCGACACTGGTGCGCATCGGATCCGAGCGTGCGATCGCAGCTCCCGCGTAAGCGGCGAGCGCCACCGGGGGCGTGATCGCCGACATCACCGCGAAATAGAAAATGAAGAAGTGCGCGGTCAGCGGATCGATGCCCAGCTGGATCAGGCCCGGCGCGATCACGCTTGCCGCGACCGCGTAGGCAGCCGTGGTGGGCATACCCATGCCGAGGATGATCGCCACCAGCATCGCGAAAAACAGCGCGAGGATCTGGCTTTGCCCCGCGACGGCGAGCAGCAGCGAGGAGAAGCGTACTCCGATGCCGGTCAGCGCGATCACGCCCACGATGACGCCCGCGGCGGCGCAGACGGCCACCAGCTGCAGCGACATCCGAGCGGCGATCTCCAGCGCGTAGGCGATCTGTTTCGGCCCCATGCGGAACGGGGTGAGCCAGCTCACCATCGCGGCAGACGCCATCGCCAGCGTTCCCGCGCGGATCACCGAGTACCCCATGAACAGCGCGCCGATCAGGATGATCACCGGGATGAACAGGTAGACGCGCCGTACCATCGTCGCGAACTTGGGCAGTTCGCTGCGCGGCAGGCCGCGCATGTTCATCTTCAGCGCCTCCTTGTCCACCATGAAATACACGGACAGGAAATACAGCGCGGCCGGGATGATCGCCGCGATCACGATGTCGGTGTAGGCGATGCCCGTGATCTCGGCCATGATGAAGGCCCCGGCCCCCATGATCGGCGGCAGGATCTGCCCGCCGGAGGAGGCCGCTGCTTCAACGGATGCGGCCGTCTGGGGCCGGTAGCCGACCCGCTTCATCAGCGGGATGGTCAGCGAGCCGGTGGACACCACGTTACCCGCCGAGGTCCCATTGATCATGCCCATCAGACCCGACGAGAACACCGCCACCTTGGCCGGGCCACCGCGTGCGCCGCCGGCCGCGGCGAAGGCGAAGTTCACGAAGTATTCGCCGACACGGCTCGCCTGCAGAAAGGCCGCAAAGGTGATGAACAGGATGATGTAGGTCGACGACACCGCAGTGGTCGGACCGAGGACGCCATTGTCGGTGTAGATGAAGGCGAAGAAGCGCGCGGGTGCGTAGCCGCGATGTTCGAGTACGCCGGGCAGCCAGGGGCCGACGAAGCCGTAGGCGATAAAGACCGCGACGATGATCACCAGCGGCAATCCCGCCAGCCGCCGCGTCATCTCCAGGATCAGCAGGATGCCCGCGATCGCTGCGTACATGTCGTTGGGATGCGGGAAGACGCTCGCCCGGAAACGCAGGAACTCGGCGTGCGAGATAATGTACAGGCCCACGGTGATCGCGGCGACCGCCAACAGCAGGTCGGGCATTGGCAACCGGCTGCGTTCGCGCACCGGGGAGGTCCAGGATGCCAGGATCGCGAGCACCGTCCCGACGATGATCGGATACCCGAAGGTTATCAGCATCTTGTCCGGCGGGGCACCGGTGGGAACGCGGTCGTCGGTGACCATCGCCCATGTGATCTGCAACAGCGCGGTGAAGATCGTGACCGCCGCAGGCAGCAGCAGCAGCCATTCCAGTTTCGTGATGGGGCGCTGCCCACGGTCCTGCTCGGGGAAGGCGCGCGCGGAAAAGAAGATGAAACCCAGCGCAAGGCCCCCAGACACGTGGATCAGTCGGTAGACCCAGGTTTCCAGGGGGTAGAGGTTCATCACCCCGATGTGGAAGGCGGTATAGAGGACGCAGGCGGTTGCAAACAGGACTCCGAGGATCCCGACGAATACGCGCTGGTTGGCCGTTACGACCTCGGCGTCGACGGCGCTGGAGGCGTGTGCCACGACCGGTACTGTCGGCTCCTGACCGGTGTCACGAGGTGCGGGATCGCCGGATGCGGAGCCCCGGGGTGCGTCGGTGGTCATCAGACCCCCTTCCGTATGATTTCGTCAGCGCAGGACAAGCGGGCCAGAGCCGCAGTCGTTGCAGTCTCTGGCCCGGTCCGTCAGACGCGCGGTTGCGTCAGCCCCGGAGTTCGTCGGGAATCGTGATTCCCTGTTCCTCGAAGTAACGCACCGCACCGGGGTGGAAGGGCAGGAAGCCGTTGTTGACCCAGTTCTCGGTCAGCGTGGCCCTGGCGGCCGCGTGGATCTGCAGCATCCGATCGTTGTTTTCGAGCACCAGCTTGGTGATCTCGTAAGCCAGGCTCTCCGGCATGTCGCGATGGGCGATCGCGAAGTTCCACATCGCTACCGTGGCGTCATCCTCTGTTTGTCCCGAGTAGGTGCCGGCCGGGATGGTGTACGCAGCGACCTCAGGGAAATTCTCGAGGATCTTCGCGTGTTCTTCCGGCGAGAATCCGAAGGTCCGAACGTCGGTTTCGGCCGCGAGTTGCGAGAATGCGCCGATCGGCACACCGGCCGCAAATGCGAAGGCGTCGATCAGGCCGTCCTTCAGCTGGCTGGCGGCGTCGGAAGCCCCGCTGAACGACGGGCGCACCCTAACGCCCAGCGTTTCGAAGAACCGCGGCCAGTAGGTGCCCGCGGTACCGCCGGCGGGACCCACGCTCACACGCTTGCCCTCAAGGTCGGCGATCGACCGGATGTTGGAGCGCCGCAGCGCGATGCCATGGAGCGGGGTTTCGTACATCGGAAACAGCGCCCGCACGTCGTTGTGCGGCATGCCCGGGGCCAGTTCGCTCCGGCCAGTCCAGGCCTCGTACATCGGGCCCATGGTCACCAGCCCGATCTGGTGCTCTTTCATCTGCACCAGCGTGGCGTTCTGCGTCGGGCCACCGGTGATCTCGCCGCTGGCATTGATGCCGAGCGACTCGCCGATGAAGCTGGCGAGCCCGTTGCCGTAGACGAAGTACACACCGCCGACGCTTGCCGTGCCGATGGTGATGTTGCGAGGCCAGTCAGTGCGGTCCTGTGCCATGGCGCCGGTCGCGGTGAGCGCGAGTGCGGTCGCCGCCACGATCACCCAGCGAGTCAGTCTGTGGTTCATGGTCGTTTTCTCCTCGTTCGGACCGTGCTCGCGGCTCGGCCCATTTTGTTTTGTACGGGATGGGGAAGCCCCGTCCCGCCAGTTCCCGGCCGGCTGACAGCGCCGTTGGACCGTCCTGGGAATGGACCGGTGGATGACCGGGAAGAACGTGTACCGTCCCGAAATCCTGCCGGAGCCTGGGATGCCAGGTTCACGAAATGGCGCCCCAGGCTCGGTCTGCCACACTTATAGCACCAGAATATCCGCGAAGTCTCGATTGTAGGATT
This sequence comes from Thioalkalivibrio sp., assembly GCA_007116035.1. Lineage (GTDB taxonomy): Bacteria > Pseudomonadota > Gammaproteobacteria > Ectothiorhodospirales > Ectothiorhodospiraceae > Thioalkalivibrio. The sequence goes on along the minus strand of SKJG01000098.1, from coordinate 3,681 downwards.
CCGCCGCTCGGATATTCGCCGCGCCCGTCAGGGCCCGGGTGACGGTCAGGGGCGCGTCTGCAACCAGAAGGTCACGGGCCCGTCGTTGATCAGCCCGACCTGCATGTCGGCGCCGAAACGACCGCTCGCCACGATGGGGTGTGCGGACTGCGCCTGGGTCAGCAGCCGTTCGAACAGCGTGGCCCCGTGTTCCGGGCTGGCGGCGCCGCTGAAGCTGGGGCGCATGCCCTTCTGGGTGTCCGCGGCCAGCGTGAACTGCGGCACCAGCAGCAACCCGCCGCCGGTCTCGCGCAGGCTCCGGTTCATCCGTCCCTGGTCATCGGGAAACACCCGATAGCCGAGCAGCCGCTCGAGCGTGCGGGCCACGGCCCGCGGCGTGTCCTCGGCCTCCACCGCGACCAGCGCGACCAGGCCGGGGCCGATCGCGCCGACGACTTCACTCTCGATCCGCACGCTGGCCTCGGATACCCGCTGGATCAGCGCGATCATCCCGTCTGCGCCGCGAGTGCGTCGGTCGCGGCGACCAGGCGTTGCGCGATGCCCGGCTCGGCCGCGGAGTGCCCGGCGTCGGGGACGATCTGGAGTTCCGCGCGCGGCCACGCCTGGTGCAGTGCCAGGGCCTGCTCCACCGGGCAGACGACATCGTACCGGCCGTGCACGATGAAGCCGGGGATCCCGGCGATCCGCCCGGCGTCGCGCAGCAGTTGATCCGGTTCCATGAAGCAGTCATGGACGAAGTAGTGGCACTCGATCCGCGCAAGGCTGACCGCCACCGCGGGTTCGGCGAAGTGGGCCAGTACGCCCGGGTTGGGACGCAGGCAGGAGGTGCGTCCCTCCCAGACCGACCAGGCCCGGGCCGCGGCCTCGCGCACGGCGCGATCGGGATCGGTCAGCCGGCGGTGAAAGGCCCGGACCATGTCGCCGTGCTCGGTAGCGGGGATCGCCGCCCGGTATTCCGCCCAGGCCTCCGGGAATAGCCGGTCCGCGCCGGACTGGTAGAACCACTGGATGTCCCGGGGGCGGCACAGGAAGATGCCGCGCAGGATCAGCCCCAGCACCCGCTCCGGATGGGCCTCGGCGTAGGCCAGACCCAGTGTCGATCCCCAGGAGCCGCCAAAGACCACCCAGCGCTCCACGTCGAGTCGATCGCGGAGCGCCTCGATGTCGGCAATCAGGTGCGGCGTGGTGTTCGCCTCGAGCCCGGCATGCGGGGTCGAGCGGCCCGCGCCGCGCTGGTCGAACAGCACGATGCGGTAGCGTTCCGGATCGAAGAAGCGCCGGTGCCAGGGCTCGCAGCCGGACCCGGGTCCCCCGTGCAGGAACAGCGCCGGGAGGCCGTCGGGGTTCCCGGATTCCTCCCAGTACAGTCGGTGGTCGTCGCCGACGTCCAGGCTGCCGGTGCGGCGGGCTTCGATCGGTGGGTACAGCGCATCCATCACGGCGTTTCCTCGCGGGGGGTGCAGCGCAGTGTGGCCAAAACCCGCACGCCTGAAAAGCCGTCGCGCGTCGGCTTCTGGCGGCGGCGGTGCGTTTCCGGGTATGTTCCCGCTCCATGAATATGCCCCGCGTCCCTGCGTCGATCCGCCGTCTCGCCGGCAAGGCGATCGCCGACTTCGACATGATCCGCGCCGGCGACCGCATCCTGGTCGGGCTTTCCGGCGGCAAGGATTCGCTGACCCTGCTCTGGCTGCTGCAGGATCTCGCCCGGCGCGCGCCGGTGCGGTTCGAGGTCGGCGCGGTGACCATCGATCCCGAGATCGAGGGCTTCGAGCCGGGGCGCGTGCGCGACGATCTCGGCGCGCATCGGATTCCCTATTTCTTCGTCTCCGAGCCCATCGCCGAACTCGCGGCCAGGCACATGGGCAAGGACTCCTTCTGCGCGTTCTGCTCGCGCATGAAGCGCGGACTGATCTACCGCACCGCGCGCGAACACGGCTACAACGTGATCGCCCTGGGGCAGCATCTCGACGATCTCGCCGAGAGCTTCCTGATGAGCGCCTTTCACGGCGGCCAGTTGCGCACGATGAAGGCCCACTACCGCATCGATGCGGGTGATCTGCGCGTGATCCGCCCCCTGGTTTACGTGCGCGAGCGGCAGACCCGCGACTTCGCCGCGGCGGCGGAACTCCCGGTGATCCTGGACAACTGCCCCGCCTGCTTCTCCAAGCCCACCCAGCGGGAACACATGAAGGCGCTGCTGGCGCGCGAGGAGGCCCTGCATCCGCGCCTGTTTCGCAACCTCCGGACCACCCTGGGACCGCTGATGCGCGAGGGTCTGCCGCCGGAAGAAGGCGCGGCGTCGTGAGGCTTGATGGGCCCATTCGTGCTGCACCTGCCGAAAAGGTCAGGTCGTGAAGGCGTTCGCGGATCCTGCGGCCACGGGCGCTTCGACACGACTGCGCAGCGCCGACTTCCCGGCGGCGTCCGCAGCGAGCGTCGCCCGCTCGTTCGTCGGGGGCCAGAAGTGACGCGGGGCAGGGCGGCCCGTCCGCGGGATCGCTGGCTGGGTAAGGTGTTGCAACTGCTGGCATTTCTGCCGCTGCCGTTGAACCATGCGCTGGGCGGGGCGCTAGGCTGGCTGGCCTGGCTGCTGCCTACGCGGATGGCCCGCATCGCCCGGATCAACATCGAACTCTGCTTTCCCGAGCAAAGTCGCGGCTGGCGCCGCAGCGTTGTGCGCCGCTCGCTGATGGAGATGGGCAAGGCGCTGACCGAGGCGCCCTGGCTGTGGCGCGCGAACCCGGACCGCCTGCGTTCCCTCGGGGCCTATCCTGCCGTCTGCGACCCCGCGGGCAGGCGTCCCGAGGGACAGGCACTGTTCCTGATCACGCCGCATCTCGGGTCCTGGGAGTTCGGGGGTCTGCACACCGCGACCTACGGCCCGATGACCACCCTGTACAGCCCGTTGCCCATCCCCGCGATCGACCGCTGGATCCGCGATGCGCGGGCGTCCACCGGAGCGCAGCTCGCCCCGGCGACGCGCGAGGGCCTGCGCCAACTGAGGGCCGCGCGCGACCGCGGGGAGATGATCGGCATGCTGCCCGACCAGAGTCCGCGGCGCGCCACCGGCGCGTTCGCGCCCTTCTTCGGTCATCCCGCGCTGACCATGACCCTGCTGCCGCGCCTGCTGCGCGGACGCGACGACCGCGTGGTGTTCGTCTTCGCGGAGCGCCTGCCGCGTGGGCGCGGGTTCCGCTACCACGAACTCGAGGCCGGCCCAGAGATCGCCGATCCCGACCCCCGGCGCGCCGCCGCCGAGATCAACCGCCTGGTCGAGGCCCTGGTGCGGCAGTGCCCGGAGCAGTACAACTGGGTCTACAAGCGCTTCCGGCCGGCCCCGTCTGGCGCCCCGGATCCGTACCGGCGCTAACTGTCATGGCCTCGGAGCGCGCCACCCCGAATGATGAAAGCGCAAGTGCCTATGGAGTGCGGCGGCTTGCGGCCGCTGTGGGGCGCCGGGGTCTCCCCGGCGCCGGATCGCGGAAGCGTCGGGCGGAAGCAAACTGTAGGTCGGGTTAGCCCAACGGGCGTAACCCGACGGGTCTCGCACCCACCCGTGGCCGCAGAGGAGCGTCGTCCCCGGCACGTCGGATTACGCTACGCTCACCCGACCTACAGAACTCCCGCACTCCATAAGCGCCAGCGTAGAGGGCAAGAGGCCGCAGGCCGTCATCCGCCGTC